>JAFZPL010000047.1 GCA_017550355.1 Oscillospiraceae bacterium
CATCGGATATTCCGCATTATTTGTCTGCAGCAGCCTGACCGCAATCACCATTCCGAACAGTGTGACAAGCATCGATTCACAAGCATTTTCCGGTTGCAGCAGCCTGACCGCAATCACGATTCCGGACAGTGTGAAAAGCATCGGATCTTCCGCGTTTCAAGGCTGCAGCAGCGTGACCGAAATCACCATTCCGGACAGTGTGACATTCATCGGATCTTCCGCGTTTAAAGGCTGCAGCAGCCTAACCGCAATCACCATTCCGGACGGTGTGACAAGAATCGGACCTTACACGTTTAAAGGCTGCAGCAATCTGAAAAATCTTACGATTCTGAATCCGGATTGTAAAATCAATGATTCTGCCGACACGATTCCGGCAGAGACGGTCATCCACGGGTACGCCGGCTCAACTGCTGAAGCATATGCTCAAAAATACGGGTGTTCTTTCGTTGAACTCGTGAAGATCAATGCACAGCCGGAGAATTATTCCGGCATGATCGGAGAAACGGCTGAATTCACCGTTGAAGCAGCCGGCGAAAATCTTTCCTATCAGTGGCAGTTCCTTTCGAATACCGGATGGGAGGATTCCGGTATGGAAGACGCGAAAACGCCGCAGCTTCACATTCCGGTCACAGCAGAACGCGACGGGCAGCAGTATAGATGCATCGTGAAATCCGCAGACGGCTTCACCGCGGTCTCCGAATCCGCAGCACTCACTGTAAGTACAAAGATCACCGCCCAGCCGACCGCGCAGACCGGTGCAATTGACAGCACGGTCAGGTTCACAGTTGCAGCATCCGGCACAGGTACGCTTTCTTATCAGTGGCAGTTCAAATCATCAACGGGCTGGAAGGATTCCGGTATGACCGGCGCAAATACAGCGACATTGAGCGTTCCGGTTACCGCCGCAAGAGACGGTCAGGAGTATCGCTGCATTGTGAAATCCTCCAACGGTACATCGGATATTTCATCGCCTGCAAGTATTCAAGTGAAAGCTGCCGTTACAGCACAGCCGACTGTGCAGACATTGGAGCTCAATCAAACCGCAAAATTCACAGTCGCAGCAACCGGAACGAATCTCATGTATCAGTGGCAGTTCCTTGATGTGAATACATGGAAAAATTCGGGCATGACCGGTTCGAACACTGCAACTCTGAGTGTTCCCGTGACCGCTGCGAGAGACGGACAGCAGTATCGCTGCATCGTGAAATCCTCCAACGGCACATCTGATATTTCATCGCCTGCAAGCATCAAGGTCAAGACTGCTATTACCGCGCAGCCAACGAATCAGACGGGAAAGATCGACAGCACGGTCAAATTCACCGTTGCCGCATCCGGCACGAATCTGAAATATCAGTGGCAGTTCCTCTCAACCTCCGGCTGGAAGAATTCCGGCATGACGGGCGCAAATACCGCGACGCTGAGCGTTCCGGTGACCGCTGCAAGAGACGGTCAGCAGTACAAGTGCGTCGTTACTTCCGCGAACGGTACATCCGCCACAACAAACGCCGTGAAGCTGATCGCGGGCGTGAAAATCACCGCACATCCGAAGGATTACACCGGAAATGTCGGCACAGATGCAAAATTCACGGTTTCGGCTGCGGGCAATAATCTCAGCTATCAGTGGCAATTCAATGATAACGGCGTCTGGAAGGACTCCGGTATGACCGGTGCCAAGACTGCAACTTTGGTCGTTCCGATCACCGCAGCCAGAAACGGACAGAAATATCGCTGCGTTGTGAAATCTGCAAACGGCACCTCCGATACATCCGACGCGGCAGCGCTGAAAGCGGTTGCCTACAATATCACCGGACAGCCGCAGAATGTTACCGCGAAGGTCGGCGAAACGGCAAAGTTCACCGTGACTGCATCCAATGCAGCCTATCAGTGGCAGTTCCTGTCTACATCCGGCTGGCAGAACTCCGGCATGACCGGCGCACAGACCGCGGCCATTTCCGTTCCGGTCACTGAAGCAAGAGACGGTCAGAAATATCGCTGCGTCGTGAAATTTGCGGACGGCACAACCAAAACGAGCAGCGAAGTTTCGCTGAAGGTGCAGGCAGCGATCACCGCGCAGCCGCAGAACGCATCCGGTAAAGTCGGTGCGACGGCGAAATTCTCCGTCGCGGCAACCGGTACGAATCTGACTTATCAGTGGCAGTTCCTCTCCACCTCCGGCTGGCAGAATTCCGGCATGACCGGTGCCAAGACTGCAACCATCAGCGTTCCGATCACAGATGCGAGAAACGGACAGCAGTACAGATGCATCGTGACTTCCGGAAACGGCACAAACGCAACTTCCAATGCTGCAAAACTGACAGTCACAAAATAATCTCTGACAGATCCATTCAAGCATAAACAGTATGACAGCCCGGCATTCGTGTCGGGCTGTTGGCGTTGAAAGGGCACAATGCGATATCCAATCAGCATCAGGGCAACTTCTCACAAGCGTTTTTAATGTTTCACGATAATTATTTAACGTCAAACTATATAACTCGGGAATGCTGCATCCGTTCCGTTGTTGTGTAATATTCCAATATTTTATGATAAACGATAATTTTCTATTGACAAGCGTTAATTGCTGTGCTATACTCATACCAACGCAGCAAGCACATCCCTGCTGCAGCAACCAATCGTCTGAAGAGAAAGGCAGAATTATGAAAAAACGTATCGTCTCCATGCTGTTATCCGCCGTACTGCTGACAGCGACCGGATGCAGCAATCCGGAGAGCAGCAAGCGTTCGCCGGAGGAATCCTCACAGATCACGGCAGTCGTGCAGCCAGCCGAACCGGCAAAGCTCGTCAATAAAATGACGGCAAATGAGCTTGCCAGGGTTGAGAAACACGGTCTGACACTTCTGGATGAACCGGAAGCGCAGACAAAACCGGAGACGGATCAGACTGCACATACCGTCGGCATAGAATTTATGACGCTCACGCCGGAGATGATGAAAGAGCAGCTTGTTGATCTGAAAAAGAGGCTGTCCGAAGAGGATTACCGGAAGGCAGAGGAAGAAATACGCCCGATCATGGAATCTGCAAAGCCATACCGGCTTGCTGCATTTTTCCTTGTGGACGGCAAGCGCTGCACGGACTATGTTCCTTACTCCGACGAAAAGTATGACGGCGGAGCGTTCACATTTTCCAACATTGTGTTCGATCCGGATACAAATGAGTCAAAACGGGAGGAGTTTTCCTTTGAATCCATGGAAAAATATCTGGAATGGATCAGACAGCACTACACCGAGCTCGGATACAGCGCAGATTGGGCAGAAAGGGCTGCGAAACGTGTGGAGATCGCCTCAGAAGCCCTGAGAACCGGCAATTATGAAACGCTGGCGGAGGGTACCGTAAACGCCGCAGATCAATCGCTCTATGATCTCGAAATGTCAGAGAAAAAATCGGATTACCGCGATGTCTGGGAATATGACCGCGCTGCGGTCGGGGCAATCAAGGAGTCTGTCGATGAAATCAGCATTTACGACGATGAGCTTGAAACGGTATTCTTAGTGCATGTCACACTGCCGCCGCATTACGATCCCGCAAAGACCTATCCTGTGTTCTTTCTCACCGACGGTGTCTGGCGTTTCGGCAATGTGCCCGATCTGCGCAGATGTATGGAAAACGGCGAGGCGGCAGATGTGCTGTTGGTCACGCTCGGTCTTGGTTATCAATATGACGGTACCGATCTGAGCTTCCGCTATCAGACTCTGGTTCGGTCCCGCTATGCGCTTCTGGATTTCATCACCGATAATCTGATGCCATATCTCAGCGAACAGTATCCCATTGATTTTGCGAATTCCACGCTCTTCGGGCATTCCGACGGCGGTGTGTTTGCGCACACCGCGCTCTGCAAATCCGATCAGTATACCAATCAGCCGTTCGGAAAATATATCATTGGCAGTCCGGCATTCTGGGGGCTTTATTACGGTTATCCCGATCTCGATGCAGATGCATATGAGAAGGATTACGGCTGCTTTGATCGGAACGACACGCTGCAAAAGCAGGTGTTCCTCTGCGGCGGAAAGCTGGAGGATCCTGACTATGCCGACAGCTACAACGGGCATCCGACAACGCTCGAAGGACTTGCTGCACTGAACGAACGGCTCACCGCACACGGCACAGCTGTCACATATCAGCTTTATGACTCGCACCACTATCAGTATATTCCCGATATGCTGACCGAGTATCTCAAAACGACCTATCCGCCCGCAAACTGAAAGGAGAGCAAATTGGAACAGAGTAATAAGGAAAAGATCATCGGTAAAATCCGCAAATGCAGCATTGTCATCAGCGTATTCTGTCTGGCGCTTGCTGCGTTCAACGGCTTTGCGCTGTATCAGTCTTTGACCGGAACACTCGGCATCAGTTTAACAGAAACTGATCAGACGCGGATCACGGTCGGATACTGCTTCGGGGTTGTGATCATGCTGCTTTCCGCTGTGCTGTTCTTCACAATGTCAAGGAGCGGACGTCCCTTTACCCAAAAGAAAACGTGGCTTGTCGTACTGATCGGAGCGGTGCTGTTCTTGAACGCGCTGGTTCCGACGGTCATCATGATTCCGCTGATTGGCATCAAAGCCCTGCTCTATCTGGTGACGTCCTCATCCCTGCTGGAAAGTCTGATGTTCCTGTTCGCGGCACTGATCATGTATTATGCCTCGATCCTCCAGCAGGAATCAGACGAGACCTTGTGAGGAAACGGTATGGCGATTATACTTCGGCTCGACCGCGTCATGGCAGACCGGAAAATGAGCCTGAACGAATTGAGCGAGCGTGTCGGCATCAGCAACGTGAACCTCTCCAAGCTCAAGACCGGAAAGGTCAGTGCCATCCGGTTTTCCACGCTCAACGCGATTTGCCATGTGCTGCACTGTCAGCCCGGCGATATCCTGGAATTTACAGAGGATGAATGATCTGATTTCGTGATCGGGATATCGCACATGATGATACCGCCTTTTCACTGTATTCAGACAACCGCCGCCTGCATTTGCAGACGGCGATTCTTTGTCTGTTCACTTCCCGATGGACCTCTCCACAGCTGATTCCATACCCATACAGAACTGAATATCTTGTGTCAATGGTTTCTGTGAGGGCTTTTCTTCGGGATAATCACGCGCCAAAAAACGCCAAATTTGTGCAAAATTGCTAACCGGAGTAGCTATTTCATGCTGTTTTTTCTATACCGAACCCTCCCTTTTGTACGATGCGGAGAATGCGAAAATATGCTATAATAGAAGCATGAACGGAACGCCGGCAAACCGGCACAGCTGCGCGGCGGATGTGACCGTTCGTATCCGGAAATGTGCAAAGAGACGTTAAGGAGGAAGAAACATGAACAAAATGGTGAGAAAGACCCTTGCGGCGGTTCTGGCGCTGACAGTTTTCAGCGGCGGTTTGCCCGGAATGATTGGCGGCGTGGAGTTGGTGAAAACGGCATATGCTGCGGCTTCTGGAACTGTGCATATA
>JAFZPL010000048.1 GCA_017550355.1 Oscillospiraceae bacterium
ACCTGTGCGCCCTCTTTGATATCGTGATCCGAGCCGAGCAGTACCGCGCCCACGAAATCGTGCTCAAGGTTCAGTGCCATGCCGGAGATGCCGCCCTCAAATTCCAGCAGCTCGCCGGACATGCACTGCTCAAGCCCGTGTACATTCGCAATGCCGTCGCCGACCGTGATCACCGTTCCGACATCCGCGAGATTCAGCTTTGCCTCGTAGGCTTTGAGCTGTTCCTTGATGATGCCGGTGATTTCATCTGGTCTTAAATTCATGGTACACCTTCTTTATATCCGACGCAGAACTCGCACTGCTGCGCCGCAATCACAATTTGGAACAATCGTTCCTTATGAGATCTTATCCCGGATCGACTCCAGACGCTGTTTGAGACTGTTGTCGATGCGCGTGTCGCCGTATTTCACGATCACGCCGCCGAGGATCTCCTTTTTGATGCGCTCTGTGATGCGCACACGCTTGCCGAGCTTGCGTTCCAGCGCCGTCGTCAGCTGGTCGAGCTGATCGGGTGTCAGCGGGACAGCCGTCGTCACCTTCACCTGCACCGTATCTTCATAATCGAGCATGCGCTCGTCGAAATCGTCCGCGATATCACGGAGATATTCCACGCGCTTGTGGTCGATCAGCAGCATAATGAGCCGCACAGCAAGCCCTTCCTCGCCGAAAACCTTCTTCGCGATGCCGATGCGTTCCTCCACGGAAAGCGTCGGCAGAGAAAGCAGCCGCTGCAGATCGGGATTCAGCCGAAACAGCACCGCAACCTGGCGCAAATCGCTTCGCGTCTGCTGGAGAACGGAGTCACCCTCCTCAGAAGCCAGCGAAAACAGTGCATTCGCATAGACAGCGGAAACCTCTGTACTCATTCCGCATCACCCACCGAATTGATAAATTCGTCGATCAGCCGTGCATGATCCTCCGGCTTGATCTCACGCTCCACGACCTTTTCGGCAACCATCAGCGCCAGACCGGAGACCTCCGAACGGAGCGCACGCTCCGCACTGCGCTTTTCGCGCTCAAGCTCCGCCTGATTCTGCTTCATGATGCCCGCAGCCTCCGCCTTGGCGCTCGCGATGATCTCTTCCTCGCGCTGCTGTGCCTTGCGTGTGGCGTTCCGGAGCATAGTCTGCGCTTCCTCTTTGGCGGCGGTGAGCTTTTCGCGGTATTCCTGCTCGGCAGCTTCAGCGTTCGCCTTTGCCTCCTCAGCAGCCTTGATGCTCTTGTCTACCTCTGCCTGCCGTGCCTCCAGAACATTGTTGACCGGCTTGAAGAGAAAGTGCCGGATCCCCAGAAAGAGGATCAGCGTATTTGCCAGCGTAAAGAGGATCGTGCCGATATCAATGGATAAAAATCCAAGCATAACTCACATCAGCCTTTCTAAACCGATTTCCCGATCAGGTGAACGGCTTCAGGAAGATCAGGAGCAGTGCGATGATCAGACCGTAAATACCGGTCGACTCTGCAACTGCGCAGCCCACGAACATTGTTCTGGTAACTGCACCGGATGCCTCCGGCTGTCTTGCGATTGCTTCACATGCCTTGCCGACTGCGTAGCCTTCGCCGATGCCGGGGCCGATACCTGCGATCATTGCGAGTCCTGCACCAATCGCAGAACCGCACAGTACGATTGCTTCACTCATGTCCATAATAGTAAACCTCCAATAAGAATTGATGATTTTGCATCCTGATTCAGGAGACAGAACGCGGTCATGCCCCGTCTGCGTCCTCCTGCGGACCTGCATTACTGATAAACACCATCGTCAGCATGACGAAAATGAATGCCTGCATAAAATCTGAGAACAGATCAAAATACAGCGAAAGAACTGCCGGGATACCGATTGACAGCCACGCGCCCTGCATACCGATCATATGCGACAGACTCGTCAGACCGAAATAAATCAGTCCCATGATGATCGAACCGCCCGCAATATTGCCGAAATGACGAAGCGCCATTGCTGTCGGCGTGGAGATCTCGCTCAGAATATTGATCGGGAGCATCACCGGGATCGGATCCGCAAAGCCCTTAAGATAGCCGCCGACACCGCCGAATTTCAGCTTTGTCCATGTGATCAGGGCAAAGGTCATGGCCGCCCATGTGAGCAGCACCGAGAAATCCGAAGTCACCGCACGGAAACCGAGCAGCGAGATCAGGCTGCCGAAAATCGAGAAACAGAAGATCGACGCGATGTACGGCGTAAACCACAGCCATCGCTTCCCCATCGTATCCCGCACCAGATTGGTGATCGCCTCCACTGCCATCTCCGCGATCGCCTGCCGCTTGGATACGCCGCGCACCTTGAGATTATGCGTCAGGAACGCGCAGCCGCCCAGAATGATCGCCATGACGATCCATTCGAGGATCACAGTCTCCGTGAAATTCACGGTCGTGCCGAACAGTTCAAAGGAAAATATTACTTTCGGACCGGTGACGGAAAGCTGTTCCGGTCCCTGCAGGCATTCGGGAATTGCCATCATTGCCATAGGTTATGAATCTCACCTCTTTTTACCGCCGGATTGTGAATCGGGACGGCGTATCAGCGCACCGAGCGTGTAGATCAGGCGCGGATACAGCATCGGAATCGCCGTACCGACCGGAGAAATATACGCACGTAACACGAGCGCGGTGCCGAAGCCTGCTGCAAACAGCAGCAGCCGGAGCGCATAAAACAGGACATACCGCCGCTGATTGGTCACGCCGGCGCGTTTTGCGTCCTCTGCCATTTTCACGATGCTGATGTTGAGCAGCAGCAGTGTACCGAACAGCAGTGCAGTGCCGAGCAGCAGTCCCCATGCAAACGACGCTGTGAAGCCAATCCACAGTGTACTGATGAGATATGCCGCCAGATCCAGCAGCAAAGACCGGACTGCCAGCATACGGAGCTCCGCCCGCAGCGCCTCGGATGACATATACACTCCACCTTTACCCGAATTCACTACACAGTATACCATATTTTCCGCAAAAAAGCAATGGTCAAACCAGAGGAAGTGTATGATTTCTGCGCAAAAAACCGTATATGCGGCACAAAAAACAGCGTTTTCCGGATGAATGTGCGCAGAGATTTCAAGCACAGTGACCAAGATTTATAGGGGCTGTGTCAAGAATTTATAAGGAATGAAAATCTTGCAAATAATCTGAAAAATAATGGGATTTGCCGGATGATTTCCGGAAAATCGCGGGGCGATCGTGCAAATCGGATCTCTGTCTGCTTTTTTGGCGTATACTCTTGCAATCTGCAAAAGAACATGATATAATAGTATAGACAGTACCGAAATCGAGATCGGAGAGGGGAACTGTATTTATGCGGGATAGAAGGAACATTTGTTTGCTAACTGCATATCCGGAAGGCACCCATCAGGAGCGCATCATCAGCGGCGTTCTTGCACAGTGCCGGCGCTACGGCTATAATGTGACCGTGCTCAGCACCACGATCAATCTTCACACGCCCCGCCAGCGTTTTCTGCTCGGCGAGATCAATATTTACAGCCTGCTGAATCCTGACATCGTTGACGGCATCATTCTTGATACCGCACCGCTCACCGGCGACAACAGCGGCAACATCTTCCGTGAGATTGCCGAATCCGCGCTGATGCGGTCATACAAAAAGCCGATCGTCTCCATCGAAATGCCGTGGGACCACTATCATGTGATTTCCAACGAAAACGAGGAGATTCTCCGCGAAAGCGTCCGCCACGCCGTCAATGTCCACGGGAAGAAAAAGCTCTGCATCCTCACCGGCTACGAATCGGAGCCCATCTCTCATTCGCGGCTCAATGTCTTTGTCGATGAAGCACGAAAGCTCGGCATCAAAATCCCGAATGAATATATCATTTTCGGCGATTTCTGGTATACCAGCGGTCAAGCGCTCGCGAAACGCTTCCTGTCCGGCGAGCTTGCGCTTCCCGAAGCTGTCCTCTGTGCCAGCGACCACATGGCGCTCGGCCTGCTTTCCGCACTCACCGCGGGCGGCATCCGTGTGCCGGACGATCTCATCATTCTCGGCTTTGAAGCATGTCCGGAAGCCCTCTGCAATGATATCCCGCTCTCCACCTTTGAAGCCAACGATATCCGCACCGCTGCCAATGCCGTCAACTATCTCCGCTCTGTGCTTGAACCCGATGAACCTGTCTTCGAGCCCGATCTTCCGGCAAAGCAGCTGTTCCACGCAGGCATGACCTGCGGATGCAGTTCCGACTACCTCTCCTGCGCACGCGCCTTCAAAAATGCGCTCTGCCTTCCTCAGAATTACTGCACAACCAATGAACGGAACATCAACATCGGTCTGCTGATGGAGAGCTATCTTCTGGAGGATCTCACCACTGCCCGCACACCGGACGAATGCCTTTTCACTGTGCTGGCGAACACTTACCTGATCACGCCCTTTGAAAACGTGTATCTCTGCCTGACACCGAACTGGCTCGAAATGCACGATGATATCACATCCGGATATCCCGAACAGATGAAGGTTGTCATGCGCTGCTCGAAGAATCCGGAACTGTCGTTTGCTTCGGAAAACGGCTATCTCTTCGAAACAAAAACGCTCCTCCCGCATCTGGACGATCCGTCCGACGAGCCGCATGTATTTTATTTCTCGCCGATGCATTTCAACGAGCATACGCTCGGTTATGCAGTACTGGAGCGCACCCTCTCCGATCCTATCCGCTTGAATCTGGTCTACAAAAACTGGCTGCGCTTTGTCAATAACGCTCTGGAAATGTCGCGGACGAAATACAAGCTGATGCATATATCCATCCGCGACGAAATGACCGGCGCATTCAACCGCCGCGGACTCTATCTCAAGCTCGACGACATGCTCCGGAATAAAACGCCGGGCAGTCAGTTCTTCTGCGCTGTCATTGATATGGACGGTCTGAAAGCGATCAATGATACCTACGGACACAATGAAGGCGATTTCGGCATTCGCACCGTTGCAGCAGCAGCTTCCGCGATCACCCGCCACCACGAAATCTGTGTCCGTGCCGGCGGTGATGAATTCTACATCATCGGCGTCGGACAGTATGACGAAGACGCCGCACAGAAACGCACGGAACAGTTTCTGGAGCTGATGCAACAGAAAACCGACACGCTCCATAAGCCCTACCAAATCACCGCGAGCATCGGCTGCATCACCTGTCCCATCGGTGAACGCTTTAACGCTGACGAATCCATCCACAAAGCCGACGAGATCATGTATGCCTTCAAAGTGCAGCGCAAACTGCACCGGATCCAATGAGAACGGCGTTCCAGACACCCGGCGGTATCCTCCGCTGCACCGACTCCGCCGGCACAGATCTCCCGTTCTGCGTGATCCCGCTGGAACAATCCTGCGATACGAAGGTTTTTGACCTCATCACCGAGGAATGGATCCCTGTCCGTCCGGCTGCACAATATGAGATTCTTATAGATACGGATGCGATGCCGATCGGCGCCATATTCACGCTCCGGCTGCACAGCGATCTGCATTATCAGTACGGCGCCAGCGACGAAAATGCACTTTGCACGCTCGTCTCAGACAGCGTTTTTTCACTGAGTCTCGGCGCATTTGATCCCAACGATGCCGAAAAAGATCGCCAGGCAATCCCCTTCTATCAGAACGGCACCCGCGTCGGATTGCGGGAACCTGCGCAATATGACACCGCAGCATTCCGCGGCTATCTGCTCACCGCACTTCCGGATTGGTCGGGATTCACCGTGCAGCTGCTTGACCGCAGCATCCCGCAGATCCGTTTTCGTCTCGCCTGGATTTTTCACAGCGCAAATCCGGAGATTGAGGCAGAAACAGACGATTTCGACGATGTCGTCACGCTGATCACACTATATTAAAACCGCTCTCGGATCATTCCGCAGAGCGGTTTTTAGTTGTTATGATTCTGGATAGCTAATGTGGTATACTGTCATTACAGGAGAGAGAAACACCCCTGTGAATAACACAAAAGGAGGAGATCATATGAAAATGATCAAAGCAACCGGATTCCACGCAAAGGAGGTGTACGCGTCATGATCGGATTTCTCTTTTATCTGCTGGCCTACTGGGTTTCGTTCCGCGTGATCTACAAGGCAGTCTACCACGATCTGTACGGCAATGAAGAAAGCGATATTGCCGCGGATTATCCGGATGAAGCAGGATACTGCGAAGATGCGGATGATTACGACGAATATCCCGCATATGACGACGAAGACGATGCACCCTATCCGGAACCTGCACCGGTTTTCTACCGTCACACCGCATAAGCACAGCAAAAGTCACCCGAAGATTGCTTCTCCGGGTGACTGATTGCTCAATTATTCTGGGACTGCTGCTGCGGACGCGCCGTCTTTTCAACCTTGGTATACAGGTAGCGGTCGTTCTTCTGGCTGAGATTCAGCTTTTCCTTGATGTAATTTTCAGCCTGGTGCTCGGCACGCACTGATTTCAGCGATGATGCAAAGCCTGCCAACACCAGTCCGCCGATCAGCAGCGCGATCAGGATGCATACGATGATGCCGACGATGCTCAGCCCGTTCTTCGCAAGCTTGCTGCCAATGAGGAACGAGAGCGCTCCGGCAATCGCCGTTGCAATGAGGAATGTCAGCGTCGCCTTGGCTTTGTCGATCGGCAGATCACCGACAAATTTGCCGGTCTGACCGTTCATGCCGAAGTGATAGTTGGTACCGTTCCATGAGGTATTCAGCAGCCAGACGGGGTACAGCACATAGCGCACCTTGCCCTCGCTGAAATTGATGCTCTCGGACTGTCTCTCAAAATGATCGTATTCCCGGAGCGTTTCCTCGAATGCCGAGCGCACGCTCTCCTGCATACGTTCTTCGGCATGCGGCATGTTGTCCTCTGCGGAAACGTCATATTTATCTGCAAGATATCCCGACAGATATGCCATCGAGAAATTCTGCGCATCTTTCATATCAAAGGGTTCCAGCGATTCCATCATGGTATCGTCCATCTTGGAAGAGCCGTCCACCGGCACATTCTCAAAGGACATCGTACCTGCACGAACCGCGGAATAATATTTATGCTCGACGTAATCGAATTTATTGTCGCTCCAGCGGCGTGTTTTCTCGCCCTTGTAGAGCATCTGTGAATCCGTTCCCGCTTCAAAAAGCCACACGGGAACATACACGCCCTTGATCTCGTCGATGTGATTTTCGGAACTGAAAACTTTCGGAAGCAGGAATTTTCCGCTCATATGCTGCATGAGTGCCTTCTTTGCCGCTTCCTTGTCCAATTTGAACGGGATCACAAGCTCCGGCTTCAGATCGCCGGAAAGCTGTCCCGACATGACAACAGGATTATCGCAGTAAGGGCAGGTTGTCGCAGATGTTGTTTCATCCGCCATAACCTCACCGCCGCAGGTCTGGCAGTGATACACACGTATCCCCGCTGCCTCGCCCTGAGACCATTCTTCACCGGTCTGTGCTTCAAAGGAATTGCCGCCGTTCGCCTGCTGCTCATTGAGCACAGAGTCAAACGACTGCAGAGCCGCAACATCTATGGCGGATTCGCAAAACGGACAAACCATTTCCTGCTGTCCGGGATTGAATTCCAGTTTGCCTCCGCATGAAGGACATTTAAAAACAGTAAGTTCAGCCATTTTACGACCCGCCTTTCGATGTTTGCTTTCGCTTTTTTATTTATCCCCTAGCTTTTTCATGCTCTCCTTTTCCGGGAGATCACTGCGCAGCTATTACGCTCTTAATTTGAATGATTTCACTGGATGTCATTCTCATCGAAGGTGTCGCCGCACTCCGGGCAGAACTTCGGCGGATTCGTCGGATCTGCCGGTGTCCAGCCGCACTTGTCGCACTTATAGAGCGGTGCGCCTGCCGGCTTTTTTGCGCCGCAGTTTGCACAGAACTTGCCCTGGTTCACGGTGCCGCAGGAACAGGTCCAGCCGTTTGCTGCTGCCGGTGCAGGCTGCTGAGCGCCGCAGTTCTGGCAGAATTTGCCGGTATTGGAGGTACCGCAGGAACAGGTCCAGCTGTTTGCAGCCGGTGCCGCGGGTGCCTGCTGCTGCTGCATCATTGCCTGCTGCTGCATCATCTGCTGCTGCTGCATTGCAAACAGATTCTGTGCATTCATGCCGCCTGCCTGCTGTGCCATGTTCATGCCCATGAAGCCCATCATTGCGCCGTTCGGGTTCTTTGCAGCATCCTGCATTGCAGTCGCCTGTGCGCCGACCAGCGTTGCAGCAGCCATACCCGGATCGCGGTTGATCGCGCTCATCTGTGCCTTCTTGATCATGTCCGCATCCTCAGGCGGGATGGTCACGGAGTTGATGAGGACTTCCTTGATCTCAATGCCGTAATTTGCGCTTGCACACTCCTTGTTGATTGCGTCAGCCAGCTCTCTGACATGACCGGGCAGTGCGCTGTAGCGGATGCCCTGCTCGGAGAGCTCTGCGAATGCCGGCTGCAGTGCCATCAGGAACTTACTCTTGATCTGGCTCATCAGCGCAGTTGTATCGAAGTTATCCTTGATCGGACCGGAAATATTCTGAACGAAGCTCAGCGGATCAGTCAGCTGATAGGAGAACTGACCGTTGCAGCGGACAGCGGTGTCGATGTCAAGACCGATGTTTCTATCCACAACACGGTACGGAATCGGTGTCGGCGTGCCGAAGAGGTTGCCGAGAACGACTCTGGTGTTGAAGTAGTAAACGCGCTGATAATTGCTCTGGGAACCGCCGTAGGAGAAGTTCTCCAGGCCCTTCTTGAAGGATGCGACAAGGCCTTTGAAGAAGCCGCCTGCAAACACAGTCGGGGACTGAGAAGTATCAAACGTATATCCGCCCGGCTCTGCAGCGATCTCAACGATTCTGCCGTCTTCCACAATAATTGCGCACTGACCGTCAGCAACAACGATCTTGCTTCCGTTTGTGATGACATTGTCGCCGCCCTTATTGTTCTTGGAATTCTGAACCTTTCCTCTGACAATGAGCGCGTTTTCCGGCATCTCGTCGCAGTAGAAGAATTCCTTCCACTGATCCTTGAATGCATTGCTCATACCGCCGACAAATGCACTGATAAGTCCCATAGTTAAACTCCTTTCGACCGTGGCAAGCTGCCAACCGGCACAGTTGATATGGAATAATTACCCTGCGGAAAAACCGCTGATAATATTATACCATTTTTCGATTAATTTTGCAATGGAATCCGACAAAAAAAAAGGTGGCAGTCTGCACAAGATATCTCTGTGAGAATTGTGCAAACTGCCAGCTATACAATTTATTTTCAGTCACGAGTTCGCCGAATCGCTGTCATCCCACGGCGTTTGCGCGTTTTCATCGATCATTCCGGGGACTTTCAGGTCATAGCCGTTTACCTCAATTATTGCGTCGTCCAGTTCGATGACCATGCAGTGCCGCCCATCTACCATTTGAAGGCTGACCTTATCTTTCGCGCCGTTTTTCACGTTCACAACGATCTCCGGCGTCTTGATGACGGTCTTCGGGCTGACCAAACGCTCCGGCTTGAGCGAAGTCTCAACGGTCTCCGAGAAGATTTTCTCTGTTTCTTCGAGCTTTTCCTCGGGCACGCCGGATTCCGAAAGCAGACGGTGCAGGACACGGCCCGTGATTTCCGTCGGCGCATCATCGCTCTTATTTTTTGCGGCGATTTGGTTCATCTTTTCGTTGACAGAGGTCAGCGTTTCATAGGTCAGTTCGTCGCCGAGCAGGTTTTCGAGCACCTGCTTCATGCCGATCTGATCCTCCTCAACAGTGCCGTCCACATCGCATTCAAGGAAATCGTTGATCAGCTTTTCGTTCGGGCTGTTCGGCGTTTTCGTGTAATACATCACATGGTTCACATCTGAAGCGCGGTCGGAAAATGTCGGGAAGAAAATGCCGTCCGAAGGTGCCTTGCTGATGATCGGATCCTTGATCTCCTGCTGAAGGATCTCATCGTCAAACTGGTTATAGATCAGTGCAGTATCCATCTTTTTGATCGGGCAGAGCGCCACGACAAAATACCGGAAGACCATGTCCGAATTTTCGAGATCCAGCTCGTCCATCTTGTTTTTGCGCGGCGGATCATAGTGACAATACGCCGCGAGCACAGCATAGGGTTCCTCGGAATCCACAGCTTCTGCGAGCTTTCCAAGAAATTCGAGTACCTCATCCTCTTTTTTCATGCCGGATTCGAGAAATTTCACGAGATATGTCTGCGCACCGTCGTCGCCGTATGCATGCTGACGGAAAGGCAGTTCACTGCTCTGCTTTCCGAGATTGACATTGAACACCTTTTTCATCGTCTCGTAAAGGATCGCAGATTCCGTGTTGGAAATGCTGGTCGCATCCCGCAGACAAACGCCGCGCACATTTCGCTGCATATCCACAAATGCAGTCAGCACGCGCTTCATCGCGAAATATTTTGCTTCCGGATTAAAATGGTTGCGGATCTCTGTGAGTTCTTTTCTGTTCATGATGGCTCCTTTCTCTATATAACGCAAAAATCGGGCGC
Source organism: Oscillospiraceae bacterium (assembly GCA_017550355.1). Taxonomy (GTDB): domain Bacteria; phylum Bacillota; class Clostridia; order Oscillospirales; family Ruminococcaceae; genus Firm-04. The sequence goes on from JAFZPL010000048.1 coordinate 10,454, forward strand.
AGAAACTCCGCGCCCGAATTCATGGATTCTAAAATCACTCCTGGGACTTCATCTTTGCATAGCATTCGCTGCAGTAAACCGGACGGTCCTCACGCGGACGGAACGGAACCTTTGCCTCGCCGCCGCACATTGCGCAGGTAGCGGTGAACATCTCGCGCTCAGTTCTGCCAGCGTTCTTTCTTGCATCGCGGCATGCCTTGCACTTCTTCGGCTCGTTCTCGAAGCCCTTTTCTGCATAGAATTCCTGCTCACCAGCGGTGAAAACGAACTCCTGACCACATTCGTTGCAAACTAAAGTCTTGTCTTCGTACATAAGATTTCCTCGATTCTTTTACTTGGACCTCGGTCGGATTTACGCCTCCACTGTTGCGATCCCCGCCTGCGGGAAATAGTTGTAGTAATGAAGATGCAGGAGAAATACTATAACACGCTTTGGAAAAACTGCCGGGCCAGATTTGATTGCAGACAAACACCCGGTCTGCGTTCGGGACAGTCTGCCGGACTGCGGCGGGTGCATCCGATCCGTTCTGAGACCGTCGGCACACGGATTTTGCGCGGTGAATCAGTCTTCTTCTGCGGGTTCCGCACCGATAGACTGAATTGCTTCACGCAGCTTGCGTCTCGCACGCTGAATCGCGTTGTCGACGCTCTTTTTGGGAGAATGGATCTGCGCTGCGATCTCCTCATAGGACATCCCGCCGATTGCAAGACAGAAAATCTCCCGTTCCTGTCTGCTCAGCGTGCGATCCATCAGCGCATCCAGTTCATCCGCCCGTTCCTGCGCAAGAAATTCCTGCTCAGGGCTTAGATCAGCAGCCGATACTTTGTCAGAAAGCTCCATCTCGGGATCATCGAACGAGATCTCCGGCGACGGCGTTTTCAGATCGGCGCGGGCAACGTTCCGGATCCGGTTCTGAATACACACAGACGCATAGGTGCGAAAACGAACATGTCTCGCCGTGCTGTATGAAACAGCAGCAGAATACAGCCCAAGCATTCCCTCCTGCACGTAGTCCTCGGTATCGGCGGCATTGTGGGCAAATTTTGCCGCATAATACCGTACCGTTCCGCGGTACCGCGCAAAAAGCTCTGCAAAAGCATCTGCATTTGTTCCAATCAGTTCAGCAAGACTTTCATCTGTCAGCTCACGGAGTCTCTGCGCATTCTGATCCTGCACAGAATCAACACTCCTTTCCAAGCTGGCAAGACTGTCAGCTCCGCACGTCTCAGCATTGCCCCGTGCAGAACCGCGGGGTATGCGTTCGACCACTTATAATCATATCCGATATCTGCGAAAAAGTCAAGCGTTTGAGACACTTTCGTGAACCGGATACGCAAAATCGGCATCTTAGACAACTGCAAACATTCCCGCTTGTGTATTTTCACAATTGTTAAATGTCTGCATATTGCTTTCTTCCGGTCTCAAAGAGATTTCCGCCATGCGAGTCAATCGTGACCAGCAGCGGAAAATCAGAGAATTCCAGCTTCTTAACGGATTCACAGCCAAGATCCGGATACGCGATCACATCGCATGCGGTGATATGTGCCGCCGCCAGTGCGCCCGCACCGCCGACTGCACAGAAATAAACACCGTGATTCCGCATGATCGCTTTACAGACCGCCGGATTCCGCTCGCCCTTGCCGATCATGCCGAGCAAACCTGCATCAAGCAGCATCGGGGCATACGGATCCATGCGGCTGGACGTTGTCGGGCCGCATGCGCCGATCGGTCGGCCGGGAGGCGCAGCTGTCGGCCCCGCGTAATAGATGAGTGCATCCTTCAGCGGAAACG
>JAFZPL010000049.1 GCA_017550355.1 Oscillospiraceae bacterium
CTACGAGAAAACGGAAGGCTTGCTGCTATTGAACGCAAAATGCTAAGGTGAAAAGCACCGCTGCCTGTCCTATGCAGACAGCGGTGTTCCTGCTTATTTTTTTGAGATTCCGCATAGCTTCCATGAAAACGCACTTGACAATTTCCTCGTAATATGATACAATGTTATTGTGCGAAAATAGTATTTATAAACAACATTGACAGGAAGGAGAAAGAAATGAGCAGTCAGTTACACATCGCAGGCTATTGCCGTATCTCGGTCGACGACGAGCTTGACCGCGACAATACCTCGATTGAGAACCAGAAAGCGATTATCGCGGATTATGTCACCAAGAATTTCCCGGCGGCAGAGCTGGACTTTTACGAAGACCGCGACCGTTCCGGCTATACCTTTGAGCAGAGAGAAGGCTATCAGGCACTCCGCCGAAAGATGATGCGGCACGATTACGACATCCTTATCATCAAGGATTTCTCCCGCTTCTCGCGCCGCAACAGCAAAGGACTGGTCGAGCTGGAAGACCTGCGCGATGCCGGAATGCGCATCATTTCCATTGGTGATAGCATCGACTATCCGACCTTCGACGACTGGACAGCGATCCAATTCCGGTTTCTCATCAACGAGATGCCGGTTACGGACACCTCGAAAAAGGTGCGTAATGTTGTGAAGCGGCGGCAGGAAGAAGGACGCTGGATCTGTGCCGTCCCCTATGGCTACATTATGACGAACAGCAAGACGATGCAGTTTGAAGTGGACGAGCCTGCGGCTGAAGTCGTGCGCGAAATCTTCCGGCTTTACAGCGAAGGATGGGGTTACAAGCGTATTGCCAACCATCTGACCGACAAGCATATTCCCACACCGCGTATGGCTGAAAAAGAACGGCGTGAAGCACAAGGCGAGGAATGCATCTTGCGCGGAAAGCAAGAATGGAGTCTCATTACAATCAGCGAGATTCTGCACAACGATTTCTATATCGGCACGCTGCGGCAGGGCAAATACCGCCGCAAAAAGATCAACGGCAGTGATATGAAACTTGAACAGACCGACCATCTTGTATTTGAGGACAATCACACGCCGATTGTAGATTACAAGCTGTTTGCAGGTGTACAGGAGCAGCTCCGGCGGCGCACACAAACCTCCTACCGCGGTGTGAAAAAGTATGATAATGTATATTCCGGTTATCTGTTTTGCGGCGACTGCGGCAGTCCGATGTTCTCCATGAGCCGAGCCGATCTTCCGCCGGCATACCGCTGCGGCACCTATCACAAGCGCGGCAGCAAGGGATGCAGCTCGCATCATACCCGCTGCGATATGCTGGACGGTCTGCTCAAACAGTTCATTCAGAAAGTACGCGACAACTCCGAAACGATGCTGGAAAAATTGCAGGAATCCATTGACCGTGAACGCAACGAAACTTCATCCAGCAAGTCGGTTGTTGAAGTGCTGAATCAGCAGATGGAAGACACCCGCGCTGAAATTAAAATGCTTGCACGGCAGCATGTCAAGGACATCGCAAGACATCCGGAACGCGAAGAAATGCTGGAAGAAATCTATTCCGAACAGATCGATGAACTGACACTCCGGCTGGAAGGTCTGCGAAATCAGATGCAGCTTGCCGCTGACAAGCACAATATGATCGTCAATGTCAACCGCACGGCGAAAACGGTCATGGAAGTATTCGATACAATCCTGAACAAAGACAGCCTGACCAAAGCCGATGTCGATTTCATCATCGAGCGTATCACGGTCTATGAGGATCACATTGATATCAAGCTGCGTCCGGACATTGATATGCTGCTGAAAACCGGCACGATGCCGGAGCGCAATTATGAGGAGCAAGCCGTAAATTTTGAGTATGGCACTGGGATTACAGAAGAATCGTCACATTTTGCCGTGGTTACGACAAGTACCGGCAAAATTCTCAGTGTCAATGTTATCAGTGACGGCGACCCCCTTGAAATATACACGAGCGCGGAAGGCGAAGTGATTTTCCGGAAGTATTCTGCGCTGGGAGAAATGAGCGAAAATGCGGCGCAGGTCGCAGAGATCATGCAGCGGCTGGCAGGATGTCCGGTGGCAGTGTTCGACCGCGACCAGGTGATCGCGGTATCCGGCATTCCGAAAAAGGAAATTCTGAACCGCCGCGTCTCGCCGGAGCTTTGCGAGCTGATGGAGGCACGCCGGCAGTATTACGGCATCGGCGCTCCGCACATCAAACCGATCGAAGGCGACCGGCGGACAGCATTTTCGTGTCTGCCGATCCTGACGGCGGGCGATGTGACCGGCGCGGTGGCATTTCTGGACAGCGGCGATCTTCCGGCGATCCCAAGCGAGCTGCAGAATTCGCTGATTACAGCGGCAGCGCAGTTTCTGGGTCGGCAGATGGAAGCGTGATCACACTGTAAACGCGAGGACGGTTTTCCGCCCCCGCGTTTTCTTTGCCCCGGAATTGCTTGACAACGCCCCGCATTTATGCTAAAATATATCTGTATGCAGTTCTGCCGCAGGATGCGGCGATCAAATCACAAAGGAGCATCTGAAATTATGGAAATCAAACGCAATGTTTTGCTCAATCCCGGTCCCTCCACCACGACGGATACCGTCAAGCTGGCGCAGGTCGTACCGGATATCTGCCCGCGCGAAAAGGAATTTGCAGAGCTGATGCGCACGCTGCGCAAGGATCTGCTGAAGATCGTCCACGCCGATCCGGAGAAATACACCTCCGTTCTGTTCTGCGGTTCTGGAACGATCAATATTGATGTGTGCATCAACTCCCTGCTGCCCGCCGGCAAAAAAATCCTCATCATCAACAACGGCGCATACAGCACCCGCGCTGCCGAAGTCTGCGAATATTACGGTCTGCCGTTCATCAACCTGAAATTCCCAGTTGACGAGCGCCCCGACCTCGCAAAGGTCGAGCAGGTGCTGAAAGAGAATCCGGATATCGCGCTTGTCCACACCACCCACAACGAAACCGGCACCGGCATCCTGAACCCCATCCGTGAGATCGGCGCCCTTGTCCACAAGTACGGCGCCGTGTTCACGGTCGATACAACATCCACGCTGGCAATGGTTCCGATCGACATCGAAAAGGACAACGTCGATTTCTGCATGGCATCCGCGCAGAAAGGACTCATGGCGATGACCGGTCTGTCGTTCATCATCGGCAATAAGGCAATTGTCGAACAGTCGAAGGATTACCCGAAGCGCTCCTATTACTGCAACCTCTATCTGCAGTATGACTTCTTTGAGCGCACCGGCGAAATGCATTTCACACCGCCCGTCCAGACCGTTTATGCGGCTGTGCAGGGACTCAAGGAGTATTTCGCAGAGGGCGAGCAGGCAAAGTGGGCACGTCATACGAGAGTGTTCAACGCAATCAACGAAGGCCTTGACCGTCTGGGATTCCGTCAGGTCATCAAGCCGGAATGGCGTGCGGGACTGGTCTCCTCCGCGATCTATCCGGACGATGCAAACTGGAGCTTTGAAAAGGTGCACGATTACTGCTATGAACGCGGCTTCACGATCTATCCGGGCAAGATCTCCACGACGAACACCTTCCGTCTCTGCGCACTGGGCGCAATCGACGAGCAGGATATCCGCGATTTCTTCGTCGTGTTTGAGGAAGCCCTGAAAGCCACCGGCGTTACCGTCCCGGTAAAGTATAATGCATAATGTATAATTCACAATTCATAATTTACAGCGCGTACTTCGTAACGCCGCAAGATGAATTATGAATTGGATTCTGGAGTGATAATATGGAATTTGCAGTGATTATGGCGTCGGGACTCGGCACGCGGATGCGCCCGCTGACGAACGACACCCCGAAGCCCTTATTAAAAGTGAACGGCAAGCCGATGGCGGAAACGGTTATCGACGCGCTGGAAGCACGCGGCGTTGCGGAGATCGCGATCGTGGTCGGCTATCTGGGCGAACAGTTTGCGTATCTCACCGAAAAATATCCGAACGTCCGCCTTATCATCAACCGCGATTACGAAACGGTCAACAACATTTCCTCCATCTATTATGCACGGGAATTCATGCGTGCAGGCGACTGCTTCGTCTGTGAAGCGGATCTGTTCATCCACAATGAAAAGGTGCTTTGCCGCACATACGAAAAATCCGGCTATTTCGGCAAAAAGGTCACCGGTCATACAGACGACTGGGTATTCGACGAGGACGCAAACGGCAGGATCACCCGTGTCGGCAAGGTCGGCGACGACTGCCATGCAATGGTCGGCGTGTCCTATTTCAAGCAGAAGGATGCCGTACTGATTGCAGACGCCGTCGAAGAAGCCTATGCCGGAACGGGCTATGAGGAATTGTTCTGGGACGAGATCGTTGACCGCAGTCTCGACCGCCTTGACCTTTGCGTGCATCCGCTTCAGGCTGATGATATCATCGAAATCGACACACCCGCGGAGCTCGACGAAGTCAACCGGAAATTTGGAGGAAAAGCATGAACGTAGAACGATTTGTAGAGATCATCGGCGCGGAGTTTTACACCGGCGTGCCGGATTCTCAGCTGAAAGCACTGTGCAACTACCTGATGCATACTTACGGCATCGACAAGAAGCATCATATCATCGCAGCCAACGAGGGCAACTGTGCTGCACTGGCAGCGGGCTATCACCTTGCAACGGGCAAAACACCGGTCGTCTATATGCAGAATTCCGGCGAAGGCAATATCATCAATCCGGTCGCTTCCCTGCTCAATGACAAGGTGTATGCGATCCCCGCGCTCTTCATTGTCGGCTGGCGCGGCGAACCCGGCGTCCACGATGAACCGCAGCACATCTATCAGGGCGAGGTCACGGTGAAGCTGCTTGAAGATATGGACATCCGCACATTCGTTGTGAGCAAGACGACGGCGGAAAGCGAACTGAACGCAGTCATGGCGGAGTACACCAAGCTCTTTGCACAGGGTAAGCAGGCGGCGCTGGTCATCCGAAAGGGTGCGCTCAGCTACGATACACCCGTGGAATACAAGAACGATAACGCGATGATCCGCGAAGAGATCATTCAGCATATCGCAAAATTCACCGGCGAAGATCCGATCGTCTCCACGACCGGCAAGCCCTCCCGCGAACTGTTTGAGACACGCACGGCGAACGGTCAGAGCCACAAGTACGATTTTCTCACAGTCGGCTCCATGGGACATGCATCCTCTATCGCGCTCGGCATTGCACTGAACAAGCCGAATCAGCGCATCTGGTGCGTGGACGGCGACGGCGCAGTCCTGATGCACATGGGCAGCATGGCAGTGCTCGGTGCGAACAAGCCTGAAAACCTCATCCATATTGTGATCAATAACGGCGCACATGAAACCGTCGGCGGCATGCCGACCGTCGCCGCACAGATCGACCTTCCTGCAATCGCAAAGGCATGCGGATATCCGTATGCGGTGCGCTGCACGGATTTTGCATCGCTGGACGCAGAACTGGAACAGGCGAAAAACCGGAAGGCACTCTCCTTCATCGAGGTGACCTGCGCGATCGGTGCCCGTGACGATCTCGGCAGACCGACCACCACGGCACTGGAAAACAAGCAGAATTTCATGGCATACCTGAGCACATTGCAGTGAGACACCGGAAGCACACCCGTACTTCATGAATCGATTTGGAAAGGGCATCTGAGGGGAGCCCATTTCCTATAATAATTAGAAACAAAAAAGATAACCGATAAGGAGGATTCATATGCTGGAAGCACTGAAACAGACCGTCTGTGAGGCGAACCTTGAACTGAACCGCCGCGGCGTGGTCATCTACACATGGGGCAATGTCAGCGGCATCGACCGCGCATCGGGCATCATGGCGATCAAGCCGTCCGGTGTCAGCTACGATAATATGAAGCCGGAGGATATGGTGCTTGTCAGCATCGAAACCGGCGAAACCGTCGAGGGCAAATGGAACCCGTCCTCGGATACGAAAACGCATCTTGCACTGTACCGCGCATTTCCGGAGCTGGGCGGCATCACGCATACCCATTCCACGCACGCAATCGTCTTTGCACAGGCAGGCCGCGATATTCCCGCACTCGGCACAACGCACGCGGATTATTTTTACGGCGATATCCCCTGCACCCGCGAGCTGACCAAAGAGGAAGTGGAGTCGGATTACGAGCTGAACACCGGCAATGTGATCATTGAAACGCTCAAAGCGCGGCAGATCGATCCGCTGAGCTGTCCGGGCATCGTGGTGAAGAATCACGGCCCGTTCACATGGGGCAAGGATGCAAATGCATCGGTCTATCATGCCGTTGTGATGGAGCAGGTCGCGGAGATGGCACTCAAAACGCTCCTGCTGAATCCGGACGCATCCATCGCACAGTATGTGCTGGACAAGCATTATTTCCGCAAGCACGGCCCGAACGCCTACTACGGACAGGGCGGAAAGTGAGCACGCGGCAAAAAACGGCTATTCTTGAATGCAATATATAAAGAGGGAACAGGATCCGCCGTGATCCTGTTCCCTTTTGCATTTCCGTAAAAACACGGGGAAAGCCGTTCTGCACAGCTCTCCCCGTCTGTCTTTGTTCACTTCGCCGCCGTGAGCGTATTGCGCATGAGGATCGCGCGTGTCATCGGTCCGACACCGCCCGGCACCGGCGTGATCGCGCTTGCGATCGGCTCCACGTTCGCATAATCCACATCGCCGCAGAGCTTGCCCTCCGCATTGCGGTTGATGCCCACATCGATCACAACTGCGCCCGGCTTGACCATATCCGCCGTGACAAAGCCCGCCTTGCCGACTGCCGCAACCAGAATATCCGCACGGCGCGTCTCCTCCGCGAGATTCTTCGTCTTGCTGTGGCAGACCGTGACCGTACCGCCGCGGTGCAGCAGCAGCATCGCCATCGGCTTGCCGACGATATTGCTTCTGCCGATCACAACGCAGTGCTTGCCGGAGATCTCAATGCCGGACTGATCGAGCATTTCGATCACGCCCGCCGGTGTGCAGGGCAGGAAACGGAAATCGCCGATCATGATGTGACCGACATTTTCCGGATGGAATGCATCCACATCCTTTTTCGGATCAATTGCGTGCAGGATCGTCTGCTCGCAGATCTGCTTCGGAAGCGGCAGCTGCACGAGAATGCCGTTCACGCTGTCGTCGTGGTTCAGCTGATCGACCAGTTCGAGGAGCTGCGCCTCTGTGGTCTCCTCCGGCAGCGCATATTCATAGGACTTGAAGCCGCATTCCGCGCAGTCCTTCTCCTTGTTGGAAACGTAGACGCGGGAGGCAGGATTGTTGCCCACCAGCACGACCGCGAGTCCCGGCTGCTTGCCTTCCGCGATCAGCTTTTCCACTTCCTCGCGCACCTGTTTTTTCACATTTGCGGCAATCACTTTGCCGTCAATGATCTTTGCCATGATTGATTCCTCCGTTATTCATAATTCATCATTCATAATTGAATCCACAATTCATAATGAAACGTATCATTCAAAATGTGTACCGCATCACGTTCAATTATGAATTATGAATTATGCCTTATGAATTGACCTTTCCTTCGCAGATGATGCACTGATCCGCGTTCGGCAGAATTTCCTTTTCGCGCACCTCACGCGCCCAGTCGTCCGGTGCGAATTCTTCAAAGCGGATGCTGATCGCTTCCGGTGAACAGCCCCATTTTTCAAGAAAAATGCGGTTGATCTCCTCCGCGACCTCGCGCTTGATCTTTTCATCCTTCGGATACGCTTTGATCGAAATAAACGGCATGATTCATTCCTCCTGTACAATGCATGATGCATAATTCATAGTGCATAATTATGAACCTGCACTTTACAATTTGCTTTTAGATGTTTTAATAATGCTCGTAAGTATCCGCAGTAATTCCTGACAGTTTGCATATATACTGCTGAACTGATTATCGTTCAGATAACCGGTCATATGCAGTAATTCCAGCCAGTATTCCGATTCACTTGCTTCTTTCAGCGCAATATTCATTTTGGCAATGAAATCCGCCTTGCTTTGCCCCCTGATTGCTTCTTTCACGTTTGCTCCGATGCTTGTTCCGCTTCTGAGCAGTTGATTGGATAAAACATATTCCTTTTTTTCGCGGCAAAGATACTGATATAATCTGATGATTCGTATCGCAAACTGCTTGCTTTTTATTACAATTACATTTTCCATTATATAATTGTCCACTCCACAATTCACTTCTGCTGCATAATTATGAATTATGCATTATGCATTATGAATTGCACTGCGCACAATTTCGGCAAGCTCTGCCGGAACGCGGTGATTGCTGTCCCATTCATGCCCGAATTCCGATGCAATGGCATGGTATTCCAGAAAGAGCGGCGTTGCCCCGTACTGCCGGATCAGAAGCGGCAGTTCTGCGCCCTCGCAGTATGCCTTCCCGATTGCAAGGCACAGCGCAATGTTCACTTCCTTGCGCGAGCCGACACATTCAAACGGCTTATTAGGGCGCAGGCCGCAGAGCTCCTCCAGCACCGGCATCATTTCCGGCATATTCAGAATATCCGAGCCGAGCATTTCCCGGATATATGCATACGGGAGGAACGGACTCAGGATCACTGCCACGAACAGGCATTTCGCACAGTGTCCGCACCACGCATCCTTTTTTGCACCCGCATTGCAGCTGCGGAAGATCCGGTGATATTCCGCCGGCAGCGATGCAAAATACCGCGCGATCTGAAATTCCGTCAGCGGACGCAGCAGACTGAAATACTCCACGCCGCAGCGCAGGAATTCCGCTTCATAGCGTGCAAAATCCTGCTCAAACCGGTAGCTTTTGGAATACTGATGATTCACTTCCATCTCCGACACAGTCGATTCGCTCGCGCTGGATTCATTGGAGAGGATCACCTGCGAAAGCCCGGTGAGATACGCCGTCAGCACCGCCGAAAACGCGACGATCGCCGAAAACGGCGTGTGGCCGTTCAGAAAGCCCTTTGCATTGCAGTCGAGCATGTTTTTGTCGAGTGTTCTGGAAACCTCCAGCACACGCTCCTTCGGAATGCCCGCAAGAAGTGCGGCTTTCTCGGAGGAATCGCGGTGATTGATCTGGTAGGCATACGCATCGGACAGGCGATCCTTCAGAAGATTCAGCGTCACGATCGAATCCTTGCCGCCGCCGACCGGGATCAGCTTTCCGGAGAGCGTTTTCTGCGCCGGTGCATCCGGAAGCGTTTCGCCGAGGCTGACGATCTTCATGAAATCCGCCTCTGTCGTTTCGATGCCGTTGCGGTAGAAGAATTCGCCCAATCCGCCGAAATAGAGCTGCTTCCACCAAGCCGCCTGCGCATCGCTCAGCGTGCCGCAGCGGAGCTCCACTGTCGGAGAGCAGGTGATCTTCCAATAGGAGACCAGCTCCGCAAGCCCCAGCGAAAAGATCAGGCGGCGGAGCGCAGGATCATTTTCCGCCGGTTCCGCACACGGGATCTGCCATTCCGGTGTGAATTCACACAGCCCCGCTATCTCGAAGCGGTAGCGGATATGCAGTCTGCCGTCTGCATAATGCGGCTCATATGCATGATAGATAAACTTCGGATACTGCACGCGCAGTTCGGAAAAAGTCATGCGAAATTCCCCCTTAAAGCCAGCAGATTGATTTTATATATAACATACCATAGTACAGCCCGATCAGTGTCGCTGCGATGATGAGGACACGCTGCCAGAGTTTCAGTCCTTTTCGGAATACTGCGGCAAAAAACAGATATCCGGCACAGGCACCGGCTGTATTCATAATCAGATCGTCGATCTCCTGCTGCCGGCTGATGAATCCCTGCAATATTTCAATTGTCAGCGAAACACCGAATCCAAGCAGGAAAATTTTCCCGATATTCCACTTGATTTTCGGTGTCACAGAGGAAATCAGGAATCCAAGCGGCATAAGCAAAAACAAGTTTTGCAGGATCGGCTTGAACACATGCCCACGGAACGGCGTCAGATCAAAGCCGGAAAACGGATTTGTCAGATGCAGTTCGGGATTGCGGATATCGAGAAAGCCGATCAGCCCCGTCAGACTGGACACTGCGCCGATATACAGGCAGAACAACAGCAAAGCAGCCTGCCGCACTGTCAGAAGCGGCAGGCGCTTTTTTTCCAGGAGACAGGACACGCCATAGCACGCCATGAAAATGGGAATGCCGACCATGAACGCGTCCTCAAGAATAAAGGAAAGCTGCATTATTTCTTGGAAACTGCCTCGCGTACAACCTCTGCGATATGCTCAGCGCTCAGACCGAAGTCCTTGAGCAGCTGTACAGCCGGACCGGAATGACCGAACTGATCGTTCACGCCGATGCGCTTGACCGGCACCGGGCATTCGTCGCAGACGACTTCCGCGACAGCCGAGCCGAGACCGCCGATGATGCTGTGCTCCTCAGCCGTCACGAGCAGACCGGTTTCCTTAGCCGCCTTGAGAATGATCTCGCGGTCGATCGGCTTGATCGTGTGAATATTGATGACGCGGACAGAGATGCCCTCAGCTGCAAGCGTTTCTGCCGCAATGAGTGCCTCATTGACCATCAGACCGGTTGCAATGACGGTGACGTCCTTGCCGTCTCTGAGCTGCACGCCCTTGCCGATCTCAAA
>JAFZPL010000050.1 GCA_017550355.1 Oscillospiraceae bacterium
ATTCGAGATCGGCAGACCGGATCAGTCCGCGTCCGGCTATCCGGATGTTGACATCGCACTGACAACCCGTGAGCTTGGCAGAATGATCGACCGTGCAGGTCTGGACTTCAAGGCTCTTCCGGAAGAGAAGTTCGACGATCCGCTGGGCATCTACACCGGCGGCGGCGTGATCTTCGGTGCAACCGGCGGCGTTATGGAGGCTGCACTCCGCTTTGCAGTCGAGAAGATCACCGGCGAGAAGCTCACCGGCGATGCAATCGAGTTCAAGGAAGTCCGCGGCACCCAGGATCTGAAGGAAACATCCTACACCGCAGGCGGCCTGACCGTCAAGGTGGCAGTCGTGAGCGGTCTTGCAAATGCACGCAAGCTCATGGAGAAGGTTCGCGCAGGCGAAGCTGACTACACCTTCATCGAAGTCATGGCATGTCCGGGCGGCTGCGTCAACGGCGGCGGTCAGCCGATTCAGCCGGCATCTGTCCGCAACTTCACCGATATCCGCGCACTCCGCGCACAGGCACTTTACAGCGCTGACGCTGCAATGGATCTGCGCAAGTCTCAGGACAACCCTGCAATCCAGGAGCTGTACAAAGAGTTCCTCGGCGAGCCGGGCAGCCACAAGTCCCACGAGATCCTGCACACCAGCTACGTTGCACGCGGTGTGTAATCGCACATTCTGAATATACGAAACACCTGCCGGGCGGACAGTCCGACAGGTGTTTTTGTATGCGGCGGTGTTTCTGGCAGGGATACTTATACTATTTATAATAGGATACGCTCCCCGGCGGCATCTGTCAGCGCGGGGAGCGTATGTATTTATCAGACGGATTCTTCAGGGCGGCGGATCACAAAGCCGACCACGTTTGCACCGACGTTGCAGCAGATCGCTGCGCCGATGCTCCAATAGCCCTCCGGCGGATAGCCGAGCGCTTTGGTCAGTGCGGCGCCGAGCTGCTGTGCGTATTCCGGATGATTGCCCTGCATGATGAGATAGGGCGTGTGCGGCTGCATCTCAGCTTTTGCGGTCTCAACGAGCTTCGGGATGATGTTCTGTTCGCCGCGGATCTTCTGGAGAACGGACGATTTGCAGTTTACGATGCGGCAGAAGGGCTTGAGTCCGAGCAGTTCGCCCGCAAACGCAGCCGCTGCCGAGACTCTGCCGGAGCGCTTCACATATTTCAGCGTATACGGCACAAAATACAGTCCCGCATGCTTTGCCCAGTCGTCGAGATATTCGATCAGTTCTTCGACCTCCGCGCCGCGCTTCAGTTTTTTCGCCGCTTCAACCACGGCATAGCCGTAGGTCGCGGTGTAATTTCTGCCGTCGACCAGATGCACAGTCATGCGGTGCGCCTCGCCTTCATGTGCGGCATAAAATGCGTCCCGCGCCATTGAAGCGTTGTTATAGGTGCCGGAACCGCCCGAACCGATGGTCGTGAAGATGAGATCGCTGCAGCCTTCCTTCGCGATCGCCTCATATTGCTCCTGAATCTCAAAGGGCGTGAGCTGCGCCGTGGAGGGGAATTCCTTCGCCTTGTCGATCATCGTATAGAATTCCTCTTTTGTGAAGTCAAGCTCCTCACGGAGCGCAGAGCCGTCCACCGTGATCGGCATGCAGAGCATTCGGATTCCAAGCTCTTCCGCCTGTGTTCTGCCAATATCGCTCACGGAATCTGTCATCAGAACGATCCTGGATTTTTTAGCACTCATCGTATTCTCCTCTTTCGTAATTTGATTGATTATGTCTGACTGACATCGAATGTGCGGGGCGTTTCGGGTTCCCATGCCGCTTTCGCCCATCTGCCGTCGCAGGTGAGCCCGTCGAACTGATGCTGCCGGAGCACTTCATATGCGGCAATCGCGACGGAATTGGAAAGATTCAGGCAGCGGAGCGTTTCGCGCATCGGGATCCGCACGCAGCGTTCCGGATTTGCCTGTAAGATATCGTCCGCAAGACCGGTGTCCTCCCGTCCGAAGAAGAGATAGGTCTCCTCCGGATATACGGGCTCCGTGTATAGCGTGCCGGTTTTTGCGGTAAAATAAAAATACGGATTCTGCGCAGTTTTCTGCGGATGCTGCGCAAAAAACGCATCGAGATTTTCGTAATGGAAGATGTTCAGCTTATCCCAGTAATCGAGCCCGGCGCGTTTCAGCTTAGCGTCGTCGATTTTGAAGCCGAGCGGATGGATGAGATGAAGCGCGGCGCCGGTCACAGCGCAGGTACGCGCAATGCTTCCGGTATTCTGCGGGATCCGCGGTTCCACAAGAACAAGATTCAAATTTAACAAATCAAAGGCTCCTCTGCGGTTTGTGGTAGGATATAGCTCCGTTTCCCGCCGGAATATCAGAAGCAATCCGGCGCATACTAAAACCAAACCAGGGAAAGGAGCGATATGCATGAAGCTGACGACAGTAGCGGTCTCAACTGCGATGGGTGCAGCGGCGGGTGCGCTCGGCTTGTGGCTGACGGGCGGCATGTCCGGCAAGGCAAAGCTGAAGCGCAAGACCGCAAAGGCGATCCACGCGGTCGGCGCAGTCATGGACAGCATTACAGACTGCTTCCGCTGAAACGAGCAGGGTTATGCCTGCTGATCGGATGTGCGCTGATGCTTGCGGAAGGCGAGATAGCCCTCCAGAATGACGGTCGCGGCGACTGCGTCCACGACAGCCTTGCGCTTTTTGCCGCGTGTATTTGTGTCATTGAGCATCTGGTGCGCCGTCACGGTGGTGCGGCGTTCGTCCCAGAGAACGACCGGCAGGCCGGTGAGCCCGCGGAGTTTTTCTGCAAATTCCTCACATTTCTGTGCTCTTGCGCCGCAAGAGCCGTCCATGTTGAGGGGATGACCGACAACGATCTCTTCCGCCTTCGCTGCCTTTGCGGCGTCGGCGGTTTTTTGTGCGCAGCGGTCGAAATCATATTCTGTAATAACGCCGGCGGGCGACGC
Organism: Oscillospiraceae bacterium; assembly: GCA_017550355.1. Classification (GTDB taxonomy): domain Bacteria; phylum Bacillota; class Clostridia; order Oscillospirales; family Ruminococcaceae; genus Firm-04. The sequence goes on from JAFZPL010000050.1 coordinate 2,943, forward strand.
GAGCATTTCGAGCTTGTCGCAGACGGCAAGACCGGTGCGGGCATCGCCGAAGTCCACGCCGAAAATGATCATGGGTTTTCTCCTTTATTGTTTGCGTTCGTACTGCGACCATTTCGAGGTGCGGAGCGTCGAAAGCTCCGGCGTGAGATGGTCGGCGCTGTTTTTGTAGATGAGCCGCCAGCCGGATGCGGGATCATATTCCGCGAGCGAAACGGCGGTACTGTCCGCCCAGCCGACATCCTTGAGCCGCGTGATATCGCCGAATTCCACATAGCAGAGGAAATTCCGGAGCGCACAGCCGTGTGAAGCAACTGCGATCGTTCTGCCGGGATTTGCCTGCGCAATTTCTGTGACCGTGTCACGCATTCTTGCGTAGACATCGGTCATGCGGTCTCCGTCCGGCGCACAGAAATCATACATTTTCTGCGTCCAGAGCGCATATTCCGCGGGATACAGCGTCGGGAGATCCGCCCATTTCCGGCGCTCCCACTCGCCCGCATTGATTTCGCGGAGACGTTCGTCGGGGATCAGTGTCAGACCGTGAAAGCGGTTCACAGCCTCTGCGGTGATGCGTGCGCGGGAAAAAGGGCTCGTGTAGACGGCATCCAGCGGGATCTCCCGGAAACGTTCCGCGAGACAGTCCAGCTGTTTCATGCCCTTTTCAGTCAGTGCCGTGTCGATGCTGCCCTGAAAGAATTCCTGCGCATTGCCTTCTGCTTCGGCATGGCGCACAAGATAAACTGTTGTTACCACGGCTTCACCGTTCCGGTCAGGTCTGCGGCGTTGGCAACGCCGTTGTCATCGAGCCACTGGTTCAGTCCGTCGATGATGCGCAGCGGTGCGAACGGATCCTGTACGATCGCGGTGCCGACCTCAACAGCGGATGCACCCGCCATCATCAGTTCTGCCGCATCCTCGCCGTTCATCACGCCGCCCATGCCGATGACGGGCACGCTGACCGCGTTTGCCACCTGCCAGACCATGCGCACAGCGACCGGAAAGACGGCAGCGCCGGAAAGTCCGCCCATATTGTTGTGGAGCACGGGACGGCGGGTGCGCAGATCAATGCGCATGCCGAGAAGCGTGTTGATGAGGGAGACGGCGTCCGCGCCCGCATCGACGACTGCCTTTGCGATCTCGGTGATGCTGGTCACATTCGGGGAGAGCTTGACGCAAAGCGGCTTTTTCGTCGCTTCGCGGACGGCTTTGGTAACCTGTGCCGCCGCCGTGCATGATGTGCCGAATGCTGCGCCGCCCTGCTTGACGTTCGGGCAGGAGATGTTCAGCTCGATCATGTGGACGTCCGTGCTGTCGAGTTTTTTCGCGACCTCAGCACATTCCTCGGCAGTTGCGCCGGCGATGTTCGCGAGGATCACGGTATCGCAGGAGAGCAGATGCGGCAGTTCGTTTGCAATGAACGCATCAATGCCGGGATTCTGGAGCCCGACGGAGTTGAGCATGCCGCAGGGTGTTTCCGCAATGCGCGGAGAGATGTTGCCGGTGCGCTTTGCGCCGGTGGTGCCTTTTGTGGCGATGCCGCCGAGCAGCGAAAGCGGATAATATTTTTCATACTCCCTGCCGTAGCCGAACACGCCGGATGCAGGAATGATGGGGTTTTTCAGCGTCAGATCGCCGATTTTCACATGCAGATCAGCCATTACCAGACAACCTCCTCGGCATTGAATACAGGGCCGTTTTTGCAGACATGCAGGAACTGCGTGTCGCCGTTCCGGTCAACGGTCTGGCAGGCGCAGACGAGACATGCACCGATGCCGCAGCCCATGCGTTCTTCGAGCGAGACCTCGCAGGGGATGCCGTTCTGCTTTGCGAGTGCAGCAACACCGCGCAGCATCGGCATCGGGCCGCATGCGCAGATCAGATCCGGTTTTTTGGTCGAGATCGCCGCAGCAAGCGGAACCGTGACCAGTCCCTTGACACCGGCAGAGCCGTCGTCGGTGCAGAGGATCGTCTCTGTGCCGGTCTCGGCAAAATCTGCCTGGAGAATGACCTGCTGTTCACTGCGGAAACCGGAGATCATCACGGCATTTTCGCCGTAATGCTTGGCGAGCGGGAGCATGGGCGGTGTGCCGATGCCGCCGCCGACGAGAATCACGCGGGATTCTCTGGAAAGCAGCGTGAAGCCGTGACCGAGCGGCGCAAGCATATTGACCGTGTCGCCGGGCTTCAGTGCCGCGAGCACAGCCGTACCCTTGCCGCGCACCTCAAACACAAGGCGCAGCGCACCCTCCTGCCGGTCGATCTCGCAGATGGAGATCGGTCTGCGCAGGGTGAAATCGCCCTCCGGCAGCAGATGAACAAACTGCCCCGGTACGGCTTGTTCGGCGACCGAGGGACATTCGATCACCATGCTCCAGATCGTTTCCGTGAGCTTTGTCATGCTCCGCACCGGAAACGAGAGCTTTTCGGTGTATTGATCGTGAATCATGTAAGGAACCGTCCTTTCGTTGTATACGGCATCATTGCCGCGATGCCGTCCCCGGCGGTGTCTGTCCGGATTCGGCGGGCAGCACAGCCGTGATTCTCTGTCAGTCTGATCCGTTTTTCACAGCCGGAAACGGGCGGCGGGCGCATCCTTCGGCTGCACAAAGCGCATCATGAGCATCTGCGGCTCGGCGCTTCCGCCGGACTGTGTGTGCTCGATCGCATAATCGAGCATGGAGCGCTTGCCTTCATCGCTGAGCCAATCCGTTTTCAGGAGCTCCAGGAGCCGTTCGCTGTCCTCCGCTTCGATGAGAAACCGTCCGAAGCGGTCGCCGAAATCGTGCAGATAATCCTCAAAAACAGGATACTGCAAAAACAGCTCGCCGACAAACTCCATCATCAGCCCGATGGCACAATGTGCGTGCATCCAGTTGAGCTGCGATGTGGACGGCCGGCGGAGAAATTCCGCGATCATGCCGGCCTGCCGGCGCATATGCGGATTATGAAGCGTAAGACAGCCCTGCCGGTGCAGAAAATGCATCTCCTCCAGGTTCAGGCAGCTGTCAAACGCCTCCTTGTCGATTGTTTCGATGCGCTCCGCAAAGGTGACGCTGCGGAGTGCCTTGCAGTTGGAAAAGGCGCCTGGATAGATCATCCGCAGACCGGCGGGAAATGTGATCTCCGTCAGCGCTTTGCAGTTCTGGAATGCACGCTCCTGAATACCGAGCAGCCGCTTCGGAAACGCGATCTCCGAAAGCTGCTTGCAGCCGGAAAATGCCTGCGCGGGGATCTGCGTCAGCTCGGCGGAGAGCCGGATGTCTCTGAGCATGACGCATTCGCGGAACACGCCCTCTCCCATCCGGACAACGCCGTCCGGCACATGGATCGCGCGGAGGCTGCTGCAGTGTGCAAAGGCATCCTTTTCGATCGTTTCGAGTGTAGACGGCAGTTTGACGGATCGCAGCGAGCGGCATCCCGCAAAGGCGCCCTCACCGATCGTCCGCACACCGGCAGGAATCGTGATCTGCTCGATGCGGTTGCAGCTTTCAAAGGCGAATCCGGCGATTTCGGTCACGCCGTCCGGCACGGTCACGCTGAGCGCGTCATTGACAAAGGAGTGATAGCGGTAAAGAACGTGATCGGTGATATGAAACGGAGACGTGATTTTTTTCTTCTTGCTGAACAGTCTGTCGAACATGGTTTCATCACGCCTCCTCCGTTTGTAAAGTAAAAAATGAGCGGATCAGAGCTTGATGAAGGAGCAGAGATCCTCGCGCATGCGGATGGCTTCTCTGCGGGCTGCACCGGCGAAGTCGTGTTCGTCGCAGCCTTCTTTCTGATATGCCAGGAGAATGGCGCGGGAGCTGTTGACCACTGCGCCGAGGCCCTTGTCGTCAAAGCCGCCTGCGATGCCCTGCGCACCGCCGCCCTGTGCGCCGTAGCCCGGCACGAGGAACATGGTGTGCGGCAGGCGCTTTCTCAGCTCGGTGAGCTGTTCGGGATAGGTCGCGCCGACCACTGCGCCGACAGCGCTGTATCCGAACTGACCGACAGTGTCTGCGCCCCATTCCTCACATTTGTCGCCCATGCGTGCATAGAGCGGCTGACCGTCGATCAGGAGATCCTGAAATTCGCCGGAGGAGGGATTGGAGGTCTTGCAGAGCACGAAAATGCCCTTGTCGCGTGCCTTGCAGGTCTCGAGCAGCGGAGAGATGCCGTCTGTGCCGAGATAGCCATTGACAGTGAGTGCGTCCGCGCCGAAGGGTTCAAACTCGGTGGATCCAACCTTGCAGACGCCGAGATGTGCTGCAGTGTATGCCTGCATGGTTGCGCCGATATCGTTGCGCTTTGCGTCGGTGATGACATACATGCCGCGCAGCTTTGCGTAACGGATCGTGCGCTCCATCGTTTTCACGCCGTGATGCCCGTACATTTCGTAATAGGCAGCCTGCAGCTTGACGGCAGGAACGATATCGCAGAGTGCGTCGATCAGCATCTGGTTGTAGCGGAAGATGGCTTTGGACGCAGCTTTCAGCGTTTCGCCGTCTTCGGAGAGGAATTCCTTCTGAAGATAGGCGGGGACATACTCGAACTTGGGATCAAGACCGGCAACGGTGGGGTTTTTCATTTCGATGATCTTTGCGATCAAACGGTCAAGGGACATAATGATTGCCTCCTTTGATGAGTAAAAGATAAAATAAGCCACGATGGCTTTCAGGCTGCCGTGCGCCAAACACACATACCTAGTTTTATTATACCATATAAATTGCAATGCGTCAAGTAAAAATGCAAAAAGAGGACGGGGGAGCAGTCAGCCCGATGCCGCCGCCTGCACTTGCATTTTTGCGGCATTTATGGTACAATATAAGGGAGGGGCAGAAGATCCCCTGCAAAACCCCTGAAGGAGGAACCATTATGTTTGATAAAACCGGCGAAAGCCTGCACGGCTTCACCGTCACACGCATCCGCGAATCGGGCGAGCTCGGCGGCAGACTGGTAGAGCTCACATATGAAAAGACCGGTACGGAGCTCTGCTGGGTGGATAACGGCGCAGAAAATAAGCTGTTTTCAGTTTCGTTCAAGACGCTGCCGGAGGACAGCACCGGCGTTTTTCATATTCTGGAGCATTCCGTGCTCTGCGGCTCGGCGAAATATCCCGTTCGCGAGCCGTTTGTCGAGCTGCTGAAAAGCTCCATGCAGACGTTTCTGAATGCCATGACCTTTGCGGATAAGACCATGTACCCGGTGTCCAGCCGGAACACGCAGGATTTTCTGAATCTCACGGAGGTCTATCTGGATGCGGTGTTTGCGCCGCGGGCGATCAATGATCCGAACGTCTTTTATCAGGAGGGCTGGCACATCGAGCAGGAGGAAGACGGCACCCTGAGCTACAAGGGCGTCGTGTTCAACGAGATGAAGGGCGCACTGAGCGGCGTCGACGATCTCTGCGAATATGAGATGATGAATCTGCTCTATCCCGACACGCTTTACGGCTTCAATTCCGGTGGCGATCCCGCAGTGATCCCCACGCTGACGCATGCGCAGTTTGCGGAGTTTTACCGCCGTTTCTATCATCCCTCCAATGCAAAGATCTTTCTTGACGGCGACGTGCCGATGGAAAAGACACTCGCCATGATCGAAGAATACCTCTGCAAATTTGAAAAATCGGACAATCTGCCGGAGATCGTGATGCAGGTTCCGAAAAAGTGCGAAAAGACCTGCACCTATGAGCTCGACAAGGAAGAGCCGATCGAGAACAAGGGCTATTTCTGCGCCGGAAAAATCATCGGCACATGGGAAGATCGCGTGAAGATGCTGGCTGTCCGTGTGCTGAAGGATGCCGTTGCGGGCTCAAATGAGGCACCGCTCAAGCGTGCGCTGCTCTCCGCGGGACTGGCGCAGGAAATGTCTGTTTCCGTTGATGACGGCATTGCGCAGCCCTATTTCCAGATGACCTTCAAGAATGTCACGGACGGCAAGGAAGGCGAGATCCTTCCGCTGGTGCGCAGAACTGCCGAGGAAATCCGCAAAGACGGCAGCTATCATACCGCGCTGGAAGCATCGGTCAACCGTCTCGAATTTCAGCTGCTGGAACCGGATGAGCCGCAGGCACTGGAACGTGCGATCAACAGTATGGACAGCTGGCTCTACGGCGGCGATCCGATGGATCATCTGGTCTATCATGAGGATTTCGTCACGCTCCGTGCCATGCTCAAAGACGGCAGCTTCGACCGCCTGCTGGAGGAGCTGTTCATCAATGTCGATGACCTGAGCCTGCTGCACCTGCTGCCCTCGTATACACGCGGCGAGGAGCTCCGCGCCGATGAGGCAAAGCGCCTCGCGGAGATCCGTGCACAGTGGACGGATCAGGATCTTGCGGAGAACACCAAGCTGAACGAGACCTTGCAGACCTGGCAGCAGACGCCGGATTCTCCCGAACAGCTTGCAACGCTGCCCGTGCTGGATCTTTCCGAGGTGAGCGAGCATGTCAGCTGGACGGAGACCGAAATCACCGAAATCGACGGCGTGAAGCTGCTCTATCATCCGGCGGCTTGCCCCGGCATCGTGCATATCGCACTCTATTTCCGCGTGACCGATCTCCCCTTTGAAGAGCTGACCGCAGCAGCGTGGGGATGCTCACTGATGACACGCCTTGCGACGGAACATTATTCGGGCCGTGCGCTGGAGGAAACGCTCAAGCATTCTGTCGGCAGACTCGCTGTCACGCTCGAACAGTTCCCGCAACGCGACAGTATGGAAACGACCGTGCCGATGATCGGCGTACACTGCTCTGTGCTGCGTGAAAAGCTCGATACCGCGATCGAACTGATCCGCGAGGTACTGTTCACGACGAAATTCACCGAAAAAGACAAGATCCGTGAGATCATGATCCAGCGCGACGAGCGCATGAAGCAGATGCCGGTCATGGGCGGTCATGTGCTTGGTTTGAACTGCACGCTTTCACGCTACACCGCACGGGATGCGTTCACGGACGCGACCACCGGCTTTACGGCGATGAAGCGTCTGCGCAGCTTCACGGCGGATTTCGATGCGCAGTATGAAACATTCTGCAAGCTGATGGAGCGCATTCAGAGCACAAGCTTCACGCGGGCGCGTCTGACGGCGTCAGTCACGTCGAATGAACCGGCGGATATCAGCGCACTGATTGCGGCATTCCCGCAGGGCGAGGCTGTGCCGGAAAATGCCGCATATGCGGAAAAACTGCCGGAGCGCATGGGTTATCCGATCCCCGCGCAGATCGGCTTTGCGGTGCAGGGCTGGAACTACCGTACAGCAGGCTACGCATATTCCCCGTCGATGGGCGTTGCAGCCAAGCTGATCTCGCTCTCCTATCTCTGGAATGTGGTGCGCGTGCAGGGCGGCGCATACGGCACGGGCTTCAATATCGCCAAGAACGGCACGATCTTCACCTATTCCTTCCGCGATCCCTCTCCGGCGGCATCGCTGACCGCAAACTGCAGCATGTCGGACTTCATCCGGACATTCTGCGAAAGCGGCGAACCGCTGGACGGCTATATCATTTCGACCGTTGCCGACTACGATCCGCTCCGTTCGCCGCTGGAAGCGGGACTGAATGCGGATACCGAATGGCTCTGCGGCAGAACACGCGAAGAGCGTGACGAGGATCGCCGCGGCATGCTGAAAACGACGCGGGAAGACCTGCTGAACATCTGCAAAATGACGGATGCGTTCTGCGAACAGGGCGCTGTCTGCGTCGTAGCGTCGGAGAATCTGCTGGAAAACTGCAAAAATCTTACCGTCAGCCGCGACTGATCCGCAGCAGACAACATAAAACCGCCGGGATCACGTTCGATCCCGGCGGCCTTGTTATAGGTTATCCTTCAATTGCAATGATCTTGTCCTCCGGCAGCTTTTTCACCGGCTCTTTCTTGGGGATATCCAGCGTCAGGACGCCGTCATGGTATTTCGCCTTGATATCCTTTTCTGTGACGGCATCGCCCACATAGAAGCTGCGGGAGAATGTGCCGCAATAGCGCTCTCTGCGGATGAAGCAGCCGCTGTCGTCCTTGTCGTCGCTGCACTGGGATGTGGTTGCCTTGACGGTCAGATAGCCGTCCTTGAGGTCGGCGCAGATATCTTCCTTTTTCACGCCCGGCAGGTCGATTGCGAGCTCATAGCCGCCGTCAGTCTCCTTGACATCGGTCTTCATGGCACCGGCAGCCGTGCGGGTGGCGGTGAAGGAATCACCGAACAGGTCACTGTAAAGATTTTCACCGAAAATGCTAGGGAATAACATAGGTCAGTCCTCCTTTACTCAATAAACGGAACAGTTGATTTCGCGCTGAATACAGTATATGCATCCGCGTTCCGATTATACGGCAAACGCCGCTGAGCATTGGGACGGAGGGTTCAGACATTCCGGACTGTCTGCTCTGTTCCTTTGTTCTGCCCCCATTATAGCACCGCGGATTAGCACTGTCAATAGGAGAGTGCTAATTTTCACGAACATTTCACAAATCCCGCCTGAACGGACAGAATCCCCCTGAAAAACAGTGCATTTCCAGAAATCCAGACACAATGCAGCGTGCCAAACATGATTTTTTGTAAAAATTATCTTTAAGCACTTGCGCTATTTCCGAAATGGTAGTATAATATAGTAAAACGCTTATATAAAGTGCTAAAATCTACTATTGAAAGGATGCGAACTGTCATGAAAGGATCTCTGAAATCACTTCTCTTTGCCGGCGCCGGTCTGATCGCTGCGGCAATCCTCCCGGTCTCTGTCTCTGCTTATACGCTTGAGACGCACACGCCTGACGAGATCCGTGCATGGTATGCGGCGCATCCGAATGATGAGGAATCCGTGACCTATCTGAAAAAGCCTGTCACGGTCAATCCGATGGATCCCGGCCGGCTTTCCGATGCGTCCGAGCAGCAGGCGCTCAACACGCTCAATCTCTGCCGCTATATCGCCGGACTGCCCGCAGATGTGGCGCTCAGCGAGAAATACATCGAGCAGACGCAGGCGGCGAGTCTCTGCGAATATCTGCTCGACGGACTGAGTCATTCGCCGAGCTGCCCGAAAGGGATGAGCAGTGCGCTCTATCAGCTTGCGTGTGAAGGCGCGGGAAACTCCAACCTTTCTTTTGGCTATTCCACGCCGACAGACGCGATTTTGTACGGGCATATGTACGATTCCACGTCGGACAACATCAAAACACTCGGCCATCGCCGCTGGATCCTCAACCCCGATATGGCGTATACGGGCTTCGGCGAGACCGGCAATTATTCTGTTTCATACGCATTCGACACATCCCGTGCAGAGCAGTTCACCGGCGAATATGTTGCGTGGCCGCCTGCCAATATGCCCTATGAATTCTACAAAGAGCCGATGGCGATCTTCTCCGACAGAGATTGGTACGCCTTTTCGGTCTCGCTCGGGTCTGAATACGACAAGGCGAACCTCAAGAATGTCACGGTCGACCTCACCTCGAAAAAACGCAGCAAGACCTACCATTTTTCCAAATCGAACACGGCGAACAGCTATTTTCTGAATGTGAGCACTGCCGGGTATGGCGTTCCGAACTGCATCATCTTTAATCCGGGCGTGCTCTTCGACAAGGATGATCAGCTGACTGTGAAGATCGGCGGCATCACCAAGAACGGCACATCCGCGCCGATCAGTTATTCTGTCAGCTTTTTCCAGCTCAACCAGCCTTCGGATCAGTCCGCGAAGGCTGTGCTGGAGAGCGAAACGATCACAGTGAAGCCCGGTGCGAAGAAAGTCTCCGTTCCGGTAACGCTGAAAAATAATCCCGGCATCACCAGCCTCGATCTCTGCATCAGCTACGACTCGGATCTGAAGCTTGCGAGCCCCGGCGGCCTCGATCAGATCCATCCGGGGAGTCTGTCTCCGATCGGCATCATGACATGGTACAGAGGCGCAAACGCCGGCATCAGCGGCAGTCTCTCGGACAGCGGGCTGATGTATACGAAGGACGGCGAGCTTTTCCATGTCGATTTCGATGTTCCCGCCGATCTGGTGCCCGGCACCTACCCCATGAAGATCACGGTCAATGAACTGCTCGGCGAAAACGGCAAGCCCATCGAATTTGAGACGGTGGACGGCAGCATCGTTGTGTCTGACGGGAAAACGACTGCGCCCGCGACAACGGTCACAACAACCGAAACGACGACTACCACAACAACAACGACCACGCCCGTTCCGCAGAATGCAGTCATCATCGCAGACCGCATCACTGCCGTACAGGGTGCGGAAAAGGTGCCGTTCAATATCGTGCTCATGGAGAATCCCGGATACAGCAAAATCTCTCTGCGGATGGATATCGCCCAGCCGCTTGCGGCGCTGAATCCGAAGCTGGTTCTGCTTGCCGGCAGTGCCGCGCCGAATGCTGCCCTGACCTGGACCGGCGGTTCCGGCACGGTCATCGGCCTGACGGCGGAGGGCAGCGAAACGGTCTCGGAGATCGGCACGCTGCTCACCTGTGAACTGGATATTCCGGAGGACATGGCGCCCGGCAGATATGAAATGACCGTGCAGGTGGATCTGTTCTCGGATCTCGCGGGGCAGACCGTTCCGTTTGAGATCATCGGCGGATGGATCGACATTGAGGAACCGCCGCGAAAAGCAGGGGATGTGAACTGCGACGGCAAGCACTCGATCGCGGACGCAGTCCTGCTCGCACGCATCACAGTGGAGGATGCGTCGGTCACAGTCAGAAACCGCGGCATGTCCAATGCGGACTGCGACGGCATTGCAGGGCTGGATGTCGGCGATGTGGTCGCACTGCTCCGGTTTCTTGCCGGAACCGTTGCAGCACTGATCTGAACAATACGCAAGTTCTGAAATATAATATTTCCTGAAAAGAAAGGAGAACCCCGTTTATGACCAAAGAAAAACTTGCCCAGCTGAAAGAGGAATTTCTCACGATCTTCCGCGAAAACGTCAAGCGTCCCGGCGCGGACAAGCTGCTGGCATATCTGCTCAGCGAAGAATCCGATTTCTTCACGGCACCCGCTTCTTCCCGCTATCACGGCTCATATGAGGGCGGACTGCTGGAGCATTCGCTCAATGTCTACAAAAACCTGAAAGCCTATCTGGAAAGAGAGCGCTGCCGGAACGAATTCCATTTTCCGGAGTATTCCGGGGAATCCATCGCGATCTGTGCGCTGCTGCACGATATCTGCAAGATGAAGTTCTACACGGTTGATTACCGCAACGCCAAAAACGAAAAGGGCGCGTGGGAAAAGGTGCCGTATTACAAGGTGGACGATCAGCTGCCATACGGTCACGGCGAAAAATCCGTGCTCATGATCATGTACTTCATGCAGCTGCGGATGGAGGAGGCAATGGCGATCCGCTGGCATATGGGCTTCTCCGACGCCAAGGATATCAACACGCCGGGCAGGGCAATGGAGAAATATCCGCTCGCCTTCGCGCTCTACGTTGCCGACATGGAAGCAACCTATTTTCTCGAAGGCTCCCCGAACTGATCGGGAACAATACATCATTGAACTGGAGGACATGATAAATGGGCAAAGCAGCACCGTTTGAAGCCGAAAAACTGATTTGTGCCGTACTCTATACCGATGCGGCGACTGCGGAAAAGGCACTCCGCAAAATGCGCGAAAAATACGGCGATACCGATGCCGTTTCCGTAGAATACTGCTTCTCGGACGTTTCTCCCTACTACGACGAGGAAATGCACGGCAGAGTATACCGGAAGATCGTTTCCTTTGCGCTCTGCCGCGATCCGCAGGAGCTCACAGAGATCAAGCTGTTCACGAATGATCTGGAGGCGCAGTTCTCGGAGGACAGCCAGCGCAGAGTCAATCTCGATCCCGGCTTCATCAGCCCCGGCAGACTCTCCCTTGCCACCACCAAGAACGCAGGCCACCGCATCCCGCTTTCTGACGGCATCTACGCTGAAATGACGCTTTTTTATGCACGCGGCACCTGGAACCATTTCCCCTGGACCTACATGGATTTTCAGCGCGAGGATGTGCAGGCGTTTCTCGCCGATGTCCGGAAGATCTACATGCAGCAGCGCAAGGAGGCTGCACAGCAGGCAAAGCACTGGACGGAGCTTGTCGAGGAGGACAAGCAGGTCGGTCTGAGCATCATCACCGATGACGGCATTTCCTATGTGCTCGCCGTGCAGAAGATCAACGGGAAATATCTGCTCTACACCGACGAATGTCCGCTGAACGAAGCGTATTTCGACCACGACAGCGTTCATGCGGTCTATTATGACAATGTGCCGGATATGATCTCCCAGTATATGCCGCGTTACGGCGCAAAATGGGAGGATCTCGGCGTTTCCAAGGGGCAGAAATTCTTCAATCCGCTGCTCTTCATGAACAGGGATTACGAATGAAGATCAAGGAAAAGGCGGCGCGGATCTGTGACGCGCTGGACAAGGTCTATCCGGATGCGGCATGCTCGCTCGTGTATACGCATCCCTATCAGCTGATGATCGCGACGCGGCTCTCTGCACAGTGTACCGATGCGCGGGTGAATATCGTCACAAAGACGCTGTTCGAGAAATATCCGACGCTTGATGCTTTTGCCGATGCCGATCTTGCTGTGCTGGAGGAGGATGTCAAGCCCTGCGGATTCTTTCACACCAAGGCGAAAAGCATTATTGAGATGTGTCAGCGCGTGCGGGATGTGTACGGCGGAAAAGTGCCGGACAATATGGATGATCTGCTCACGCTCTCCGGCATCGGACGCAAGACTGCAAATCTCCTGCTCGGCGATGTGTACGGGAAACCGTCAGTTGTGACGGATACACACTGCATCCGTATTTCCGGCAGACTCGGACTCACCAAGCGTCATGCGCCGGAGCATGTGGAGGAGGATCTGCGAAAGGTGCTTCCGCCGGAGCGTTCCTCGCGGTACTGCCATCAGATCGTGCAGTTCGGGCGCGATACCTGCAAGGCGCAGAAGCCGAAATGCGAGGGCTGTCCGTTGGCGGAATACTGCGTCGATCCATCGTTCAAGAAATAATGCATATAATATAACAAAGCAGATATGCTGTATTACGGCATATCTGCTTTGCTTTTCAGAGAATGCATCCGCCGGAGACACCTTATCCGTTCAGCCGCCAGACGCCGATGTTCAGATAGAGTGCGAAACAGCACCAGAGCAGATACGGCACCTGCATCCACGCCGCCGTCCGCGAGATCCGCCGGTACAGCGCAGTCATCGCAATGACCGAGACGATCAGCCCGACGAGCCAGAGCGCGGAAAAGCCGTACCAGCCGAGCCCGAAGAACCAGATCATCCAGCAGAAGAAAAAGGTCATCTGCACAGCATAGGCGATCTCTGCACGTTCGCCGGCAGCGGTGCCGTCTCCTTTGCGGCGCACCAGCGCGAAGCCAAGTCCGATCAGGATGAGCAGGATGCTCCATGCGATCGGAAACACGATGCGCGGCGGCGTCAGGGCGGGCATTTGCAGCAGATCGAATTGCGCGAGCCCTTTGCGCGTCAGAAAAGTTGCCGCCCCGCCGACGGCAAGGCTGAATCCGATCCAGAACGCAGCCTGTTTCCGGAAATCCGGTTTATCCATATGTTCCACCTCCGCTGAAAGCATATGCAGATTCCCGCGTGAATATACAGAAACACCGTCCGGCCATATGCGCCGGACGGTGTTTGGATAGCTGGCTTTGTGCGGATTATGCCTTGTCCTTTGTACGCTGGATCGCCTTGACGATTTCCACAAGCGGGACGATCACACATGCGAGCAGGACAGCGTAGAGATACTGCATGCCGGTGAGTGGGACGATCGAGAACATATTCTGGAGCGCCGGCACCAGCATCACGGGGATCATGAGCGCTGCGGAGAGCGCGATCGAACCGAGCAGTGCAGGGTTATGGCTGTGCATGTTGAAGACAGAGCCCTTGAGGCTGCGCATGTTCCATGCGTGGAGCATTTCACAGACGGAGAGTGTGAGGAATGCCATTGCGGAGCCCGCTTCCGGCGAGGTCTGTGCGCCGATCACATAGGAGATCAGCGTGAGGACGGCGATCACCGAGCCCTGCCAGAGCAGATTGATGCCCAGACCGTCCGAGAAGATATGTGCGTTGGAGGGGCGCGGCTTGCGGTTCATGATGCCGCGTTCCGCCGCTTCCATGCCGAGTGCGATTGCAGGGAAGCAGTCGGTGATGAGGTTGATCCAGAGCAGATGCACCGGCTTGAAGATCTGGAAGCTGCCGTGTGTCAGCGTGCCGAGACCGAGCGTTGCGATGAAGATGCAGAGCACCTCGCTCAGGTTGCTGGACAGCAGGAACTGGATCGCCTTGCGGATATTGTCGTAAATGCGTCTGCCTTCCTCGACTGCGCCGACGATCGTTGCGAAATTGTCGTCTGTCAGCACCATATCCGCGACGTTTTTGGTGACATCCGTGCCGGTGATGCCCATGCCGACGCCGATATCCGCGCTCTTGATGGACGGTGCATCGTTGACGCCGTCGCCGGTCATCGCAGTGGTCTTGCCCTGCTTGCGCCATGCGTTGACGATGCGCACCTTATGCTCCGGCTGCACACGCGCATAGACGCTGTAATTGCCGACGTTCTCGTTGAATTCGGCGTCCGGAATCTGCGAGAGCTCCGCGCCGGTCAGCGCCTGCTGTCCCTCGTTCAGAATGCCGAGCTCCTTTGCGATTGCAACAGCGGTGTCGCGGTGGTCGCCGGTAATCATCACAGGGCGGTTGCTTGCCGTCTTGCACAGCCCGATCGCGTCCTTGACCTCCGGACGCGCCGGATCGATCATGCCGGTCATGCCGATGTAGATGAGATCGTGCTCGAGCGTTTTCGGCTCGGTGTTTTCCGGCAGCTTGTCGAGCTCACGGTAGGATGCGAGCAGCACGCGGAGTGCCTGATCTGCCATTTCCTTGTTTTTCGCGAGGATCGCTTTGCGGTCTTCCTCGGTCATGGCGCGGACGCTGCCCTTGTCGAGGATCTGCGTGCAGCAGCGGAGCACTTCATCCGGTGCGCCCTTTGTGTACTGCACATAACTGCCGTCTTTTTTCTTGTGGATCGTGGACATCATCTTGCGCATGGAGTCGAACGGTGCTTCCGCGACACGCGGCGTTTCGGCTTCCAGCGCATATTTTTTGAGGCTGAGGGTATTGGCATATGCGACGAGTGCGGCTTCGGTCGGCTCACCGGTCACGCTCTCGTCGGTGTTCAGTACGGCGTCGCAGCAAAGGCACATTGCTTTGCCGAGCAGCTTTTCATCGTCTGCCGCTGCTTTTACGACGGTCATCTTGTTCTGCGTGAGCGTACCGGTCTTATCCGAGCAGATGACCTCCGCACAGCCGAGCGCTTCGACTGCCGTCAGACGGCGGATGACCGCGCCGCGCTTGGACATATTGGTCACACCGATGGAGAGCACGACGGTCACGACCGCCGCAAGGCCTTCCGGAATCGCCGCGACCGCAAGGCTCACGGAGATCATGAATGCATTGAGGAATCCGGGCAGCGTGACAGAGCCGTTCTGCACCATCATCTGCAGAACGCTGATGCCGAGGATCACCAGACAGATGACCAGCACCGCGACGGAGAGGATCTTGCTGAGCTGTGCGAGCTTCTTCTGCAGCGGCGTTTCGTCGTCCTCTGCTTCGGAGATGGCACCCGCGATCTTGCCCATTTCGGTCTGCATGCCGGTTGCCGTGACGACGGCTTCGGCGCGGCCGTATGCGATGGAGGAGCCCATATAGAGCATGTTTTTGCGGTCTCCCAGCGGGACTTCCTCGCCGGAGAGCTTCTCGCTGCATTTGTCGGAAGGGACGCTTTCACCGGTCAGCGCAGCTTCCTCCGCTTTGAGTGCGGCGGCTTCGAGGATGCGGCAGTCCGCCGGCACCGCGTCGCCTGCCTCCAGCGTGATGACATCGCCCGTGACCAGCTCTGCGCTCGGCAGCGTGACCAGCTCGCCGCTGCGGAACACCTTGCTCTGTGCAGCACTCATTGCCTGGAGCGCGGCAATTGCCGCTTCCGCCTTGTTTTCCTGGTATACACCCAGAACTGCGTTTGCAATGACCACAAACAGGATGATAAAGACATCCGCGTCCAGCTTGCCCTCATTGATGATGCCCGTGATCGCGGAAATGACCGCCGCCGCGAGCAGCACGAGGATCATCGGATCTTTGAACTGTGCGAGAAAGCGCTGCAAAAGCGTTTTTCCGGGCGGTTCATCCAGTTTGTTCGGGCCGTTTGCGGCAAGACGCTTTTTCGCCTCGTCCGCGGTCAGGCCTTGCTTGGTACTTTGTACTTCGCTGAGTACCGCTTCGGCAGATTCCAGATAGTGCTTCATTTGGTTCAGACCTCCGTTCAGTGTGTTGTGGATTTATGCATCACATCATAGCACAAATGATCACCGTTCTCTGTGTCGATGATGTGGTATGCAGTCTCATGGTAGCCCCGCTTCCGATAGATCGCCTTTGCGGAAAAGGATGCGTCGATCACGATTTCGTCAAATGTTTTTGTAATCTCCGCTTCCGCAAAATCAAGCAGCGCTCTGCCGTAACCGTTTCCCTGGTATTCCGGCAGAACGAACAGGCGGCAGATCTCGTTGTCTCTGAGCGTTACTGTCCCGCAGGCTGTGTCTGCATTGTCTGTCAGCAGATAGACGATGCCCGCCGCGATGTCGGTGCGTATGTTGTCCTTTTTGTGGTGCTGTGCGAAAAAATCGACGGCGCCGGACGGATAGTAATGCGGATAGACCGTCCGGATCGTCTGCTGTGTGATCTGAAAGACCGTTTCCAGATCATCCGGCGCTGCTTTTCTGATATGCATTTGATACTCCTTTTTTGATTGCAAAGATTCTGCACTATTTTGTGATCTCGCAAAGCAGTTTTTCAAGCTCTTTGGCGGCAATGCTCGGTACATCATCCGTGCGGTGCATCACACAGATGCAGAATTCCGGCAGCGGCTCGGTCAAACGCAGGCGGGTGATGCCTGTGCTGTCCGCATCCTGCAGAAAATTCTCCGGTACAAACCCAATGCCAAGCCCGTGCCGCACCATCGGCAGGATCTGATTCGCCGCGGACACTTCAATTTCCGGGTGAAACGCCGCGCCGTGCTGCATGAACCATTCCGCATAAATGCTGTAAGTCTGCGTGTTCTGCGAGAGCGACACGAGCGGATATTCCGACAGTTCAGCAGGGGAGAGTGGGCGGTTTGCGAGTTCCGCGAGTGCTTCGCTGCAGACCGCCGTCTCGCTGACCGGACAGAGCGGGCGGATATGCAGCCCCTTCGGCACCGTTTTCAGCGGGCGCGGCATCGTGGCAAGCGCCAGTTCGACTGCGCCGCTTTTCAGTGCAGAGATGGTTTCCGGCGTGGAGAGCCCCGTGATGCGCAGACGGATATTCGGATACAGCTTATGAAAGGTGTCGAGCGCGGGAAGGAGAGCGCAGTAGAGCGCGATCTCACTCACTCCGATCGAGACCGCCCCGCTCCGGAGACTGCGGTCCGCAGAAACGGCGTCTTCGCCCATCTGCAGTTGGGAGACCGCGATCTGCACATGCTGCCAGAGTTTTTCGCCCTCCGGTGTGAGGGAAACGCCGCGGTTGGAACGCACAAAGAGCGTGCAGCCGAGGCTTTGTTCCAGATTCCGGATCGTGCGCGTGACGTTGGGCTGATTACTCAGCAGCGCATTGGCAGCAAGCGTGAAATTCTTGTATTTTGCGACAAAATAGAAGACACGGTAATATTCATAATTGATATTCATGCCGATTCTCTCCCGCTATGTCAATTTGGTATGGATGACATGCGAAATATACATTTTACATATTCCAATAATTCTATTATAATAGCAAAGGTGAATTTTGTCAAGCACGGAGGTCATAATATCTATGGCAGCAAACAAGGATCTGACCGTCGGAGAGCCCGGTGCGGTGCTGCGCCGCTTCTGTCTCCCGATGTTCGGCAGCATTTTCTTTCAGCAGCTTTATAATCTCGCAGACAGCTTCGTCGCGGGGCGGCTGATCAGCGAGGATGCCCTCGCCGCGGTCGGCAACAGCTATGAGATCACGCTGATCTTCATTGCATTTGCGTTCGGCTGCAATATCGGCTGTTCGGTGATCGTTTCGCAGCTGTTCGGCGCAAAACGGATGCGCGATATGAAAACGGCGGTGTCCACATCACTGATTTCAAGCGGTGTGCTCTGCGCGATCCTCATGACGCTCGGTCTGACGCTCGGCGACCAGCTTCTGCATCTGATCCATACGCCGGCGCATGTGTTCGCGGATTCTTCGGAGTATCTGCGCATCTACACGCTGAGTCTGCCGTTCGTATTCTATTATAATACGGCGACGGGCATTTTCTCTGCAATGGGCGATTCCAAAACGCCGTTTTATTTTCTCGCCGCCTCATCCGTGACAAATATCGGCGCGGATATTCTGTTTGTGTCGATGTTTCAGATGGGTGTTGCCGGTGTGGCATGGGCGACGCTGATCTGTCAGGGCGTGAGCTGTATTCTGGCGATCTTCTTTGTGATGCGGCGGCTGAACGCGGCAGCATCCGGCGAAAAGGCACCGCTGTTCTCCGGCGCAATGCTGAAATCCATTGCGTCCGTCGCTGTGCCGAGCATTCTGCAGCAGAGCTTTATTTCGGTCGGAAACATCATCATTCAGGGCGTCATCAACGATTTCGGCTCTGCAACGATGGCGGGCTATGCCGCGGCAGTCAAGCTGAACAATCTGATGATCAGTTCGCTGACGACGCTTGGAAACGGCGTCTCCAATTATGCGGCGCAGAATGTCGGTGCGGGCAAGCCGGAGCGCATCCATCCGGGCTACCGCGCAGCCGGAAAAATGGTGCGGCTGATCTCGCTGCCGGTGAGCCTGCTGTATTTCTTCGCGGGCGGCAGCCTGATGCTCTTTTTCATGCACGAGCCGACAGATGAGGCAGTGCAGACAGGTGTGACCTTCCTGCGGATTCTCTCGCCGTTCTATGTGCTGATCTCCATTAAGCTGGTTTCAGACGGCGTGCTGCGCGGTGTGAAGCGGATGAAGCAGTTCATGATCGCGACCTTCACGGATCTGACGCTGCGCGTGGTGCTGGCGATGGTGCTGTCAGGCGTATTCGGCGCAGTCGGCATCTGGTCGGCATGGCCGATCGGCTGGCTGATCGCCACGGCGCTTTCGGTGTATTTCTATTATCGGTATCAGGCGGAAACGGCACCGCAGCAGGTGCCTGCCGTTTCCTGTCCGGCACATACGGTATCAACAGAAACCGCAAAAGGTGCATCATTATGAGAATATGGCGTTTGCGTTCCGACGAAAGGTTTTGTATTTGAACCGGTCTGGGACAGCGAAGCATATAATACCCGGTGCATCTGCGCCGGGTTTTCTTCTGCATGAGATGCATGAGAATAAAAAAAGACTTCCGCTTCGGAATCATTACCGAAGCGAAAGTCTTGCCATTTCAATTTCATGCGGTGTATCGTATACACGGGTATGACGCAATGAAATCCGGTCCCCCGGCGGCTACTCCCTGTTCGCAGAGAATCTTTCTGAATTGTTGCTCCCAATTGCAAACAAACAGAGCATCCGCCATTCTTTCACAGCGAATACCCCGTTATGTTTCAAATGCATTATCAGCCGTTCGCACGAGTGATCTTGCCGGAGCGCAGGCATCTGGAGCAAACGTAGATGTGGCACGGTGTACCCTTGACGATTGCCTTCACGCGCTGGACATTCGGCTTCCATGTACGATTGGTACGACGGTGAGAGTGAGAGACCTTGATACCAAACGTAACGCCCTTGCCGCAGATTTCGCATTTTGCCATAGCTGGCACCTCCTTTACAGACTTGTCAACAGTATCTATTGTAACAGAAAACAGAAAAAAAAGCAAGGGGTTTTCTGCAATTTCTGAAAATTTATCAGAATTTCACGAAAAATGCCTCCCGTACACTTGAAAAGCAAAACAAAATATAGTATAATAATAAATACATCCCGAAAAATCCGCCGCTTTCTGCGGCTTTCCGATCCGACCGAAAGGAGTTCTTTTATGACGCTTACAACTGCTGATCTCCTGCAGTATCTCACACGTATCGGCATCATTTTCCTGATCCTGCCGCTGCACGAATTTGCGCACGCATGGGCAGCGCACAAGCTTGGCGACGACACCGCCAGCTATCAGGGACGCATGACGCTGAATCCGCTGGCACATGTCGATCCAATGGGCGCACTGCTTCTGCTGCTCACGGGCTTCGGCTGGGCAAAGCCTGTTCCCATTGATCCCAGAAAATTCAACCGGAAGCACAGCATGCGCTTTGGTGTGGCGATCACGGCGCTTGCCGGACCGCTCTCCAATCTGCTTGCGGCGCTCGTCGGCATGATCTTCTTCCAGTTCTTTACGCTCTCCGACCTGTTCCAGGAATACTGTCAGGTCTACGAGAGCAATCCGAACGCCATGACCAGCGGCGCGATCATCTATATCATCCTGTACTATTTTATAATGATCAACATCGGTCTCTGCGTGTTCAATCTCATCCCGATTCCGCCGCTGGACGGCTCCAAGATCCTGAGCTATTTCACATCCGGACGCTTTGACCGCTGGCTGAGACAGAACCAGATGATCATTTCGATCGCGTTCATGGTCTTGATTTTCACAGGGCTGTTCTCTGTTCCGCTCGGCTATCTTACGACCTGGGTATTCAACGGGCTGGAATATATCACGCGCTGGATCCCTGCCGTGTTCGGGTAATGCCATGCCGGAATTATCGTTTCATCTGCCCGTTTTTGAGGGACCGCTGGATCTGCTGCTGCATCTGATCGCCAAGCACAAGCTCAATATCCGCGATATTGAGATCTCCATTCTGCTGGAGCAGTACCTTCTGTATATGCATCAGTGTGCAGAGCAGGATTATGAGCTTGCGGGCGAATTCCTCGCAATGGCGGCAAAGCTGATCTGGATGAAGACTGCCGCGCTGCTGCCCGCACCGGAGGAAGCGGAAGCGGTCAAGAAGGAGCTTGAGGGCGCTCTGATCGAATACTCCCTCTGCAAGATCGCCGCGGAACGCCTGCGCAATATTTACCGGGGCGATGTCCTTTTCACACGCAAGCCTGCGCCCATTCCCGCAGACCTCACCTACCGCCGCGTGCATACACCGGATGTGCTTGCCGCTGCCTATCAGAGCATCGGCGTGAAAAAGCTGCCGGAGGGTGCAAGCAGCCGCCTTGCCGGAGAAAAGATCCACGCCGTCGTGCAGATGCACCATCAGGTGACAAGTGTC
Organism: Oscillospiraceae bacterium; assembly: GCA_017550355.1. Taxonomy (GTDB): domain Bacteria; phylum Bacillota; class Clostridia; order Oscillospirales; family Ruminococcaceae; genus Firm-04. Next base: position 24,133 of record JAFZPL010000050.1, read on the forward strand.
GGCTCGAAGGTCATTTTCCTGCTGCGGCAGTTTTTCACGCAGGAAAAGGTGAATCTGAATGCAATGTTTGCCGGTGTGACCGGAAAATCCGACCGTGTCGCACTGTTCCTCGCGGTGCTGGAGCTCACGCGCCACGGGCGCACTTATATCAGTGACGACGGCACGGAGATCCTTATGCGCGACCGGAGCACGCTGCTGCACGGAAAACGGCAGCGGCGCCTGAACAATATCGAGTCGCTGATGGATACCACGTAAGGGGGAGGCACCAATGGAAAAACTGGAATTTGACTGTGCCGCGCTGGAAGCGGTGCTGTTCGCAGCCGGAGAACCGATGGAGGGAGACCGGCTCGCGGAGGCACTCGGGATCCCGTCTTACGATCTGCCGCCGCTTGCAAACCAGCTGGCACGGATGTACGAGGAAAGCGGCAGTGCGCTGCAGCTGCTTTCGCTCGGCGGGAGCTATCAGCTCACCACCAGAGCGGAATATGCCGATGCGGTAAAGGCGGCGCTGGAGATCCGGAAGAATACACCGCTCTCCAATGCGGCCATGGAGACGCTCACGGTCATTGCATACAATCAGCCCGTGACGAAGGGCTTTGTAGAGCGCGTCCGCGGCGTCGACAGCGGATCTGTTGTCAATACGCTTGTGGAGCGCGGACTGGTCGAGGAGGCGGGGCGCATCGAAGTCCCCGGACGGCCGCTTGCATATCGCACGACCTCACATTTTCTGCGCTGCTTCGGTTTGACATCGCTCGCGGATCTGCCGCCGCTGCCGAACAGCGAGGACGCGGATCTGTTCGCGGTCAAGCCGGAAGCGGACGATATCCTGCCGGAGGATGCGGAGCTCGAAACCGATTATGAGGACGATCCCACGGAAACCATCGAAGACAGCGAAAGCTGAGAACGCTTTGCATGAAGAAAATGCGGGGCAGAGCTGTACATCTATAAAGAGGGAGAATTTTCATATGAAAGCATGGAGAAAAACGGCGGCATTTCTGACGGCGGCGGCGCTTGCGTTTTGTGCAGTGCCGATGCAGAACTGCACGGGCGGAACCTTCGGCATCGCGGGCATCTCCGCAGATGCGCTGGATACGCTCGCAGTCACGGAGATTTCAGCAGACACGCTGAGCGGCAGCGACCTCTTTACGCCGGCGGATACGCCCGGATTTCAGCCAGTGTCGGCGGATGAGGCGGCGGCATGGGCAGATGTGCCGGATGTGGGGAACGTGATCCTGATTTATGATTTCGATACGGCAGGCGCGTATTTATATGTGCTGTTCGTAGACGGAGCATATCAGGATGCGGGAAGAGTCGGTGCCACAAAAGATGATATTGCTTACAGCATCCGGAGCGGAAACCGGCATTTTTATACCGGTGCGTCGGCAGAAGCGGCGCTCGGCGATGCAAGTCTTTCGCTCGGCGCAGATCTCGGGCTGAATTTCTATGTGAAAAACGTGAATTCGGATACCTGCGGCAGATATGCGCTGAAATTCACCGGAACATGCGACGAGAACGGGCAGACCGTTCCGATTTCTCCGAAAACCGTCGGCGAGAAGACATACTATTGTGCCGCTGCGCATATCAGCGCGGATCATATGTCTGAGCAGATTCAGGCTGTGCTGGTTAAGGACGGCATCGAACAGGAAATCAGCAAGAAAGCCAGCGCGATGGATTATCTGAACGCGGCGGAAACAGATGCGAAGGTGCAGGCAGATGCAAATCTGCTCGCAATGGTGCAGGCTACCAAGACCTACGGCGCCGTTTCGCGGTATTATTTCCACGGCGGTACGCCAGGTGATCTGACGCTGCCGGAGACCGACGATGCACTTCTTGCAAGAAAGGTTTCCTACGATATTCTGCCGGAGGGGGCAAAGGTCTCTGCGGTGCTGAATGCAAAGGCGTCGCTGCGGCTTTATTTCGCGGGCAACGAGACTAAGGGCAGCCCGGACGGCGCATCCGCCGAGCTGATGCCCAATGAGATGGGAACGCCCCAGCCCATCAGGATCGGTGAGAAGACATACCGTTTCTCTGCGTACACATGGATCTCCCGCGTGCTGAACAGTGCGGAATCGAGCGAAAAGAACCGGATGATGGCAAAGGCGCTCTACGGCTATGTCAAGGCAGCGGAGGATCTGGCGGGCATTCCGGTGCAGAGCGTGAGCATTGCCGGTTTGCCGGAAACAATAAACGTTTCTGAACGCGCCCCTGTACACGCAGAGATTTTTCCGGAAGATGCGACGGACAAGACCGTAATATGGGAATCCGGTGACAATGAAAAGCTGACGATTGTTTCCTTAGCCGGGTTTAGTCATCCATCTCTGGATCTAAATTTATATGGTGAGTATAAGGCACTGAAAACGGGCGAGGTAACATTGACCGCAACAGTCGGCGGCAAATCAGATACTTGCATCGTTCAGATTAAAAATATTGATAATGGCAGAACAGTTCCGATAGTACTACACTGAAAAGCTGAATTTAACAGACTGTAAGCTGACAAGCAGACGGTGAATCAGACTCCGGCTGCTTTGGGGTGGATCCCTCCAATGACTGTGAGAAGTATTGCTGAGAGGACATCGTTATATACGGCATTCTCTTTCAGAATGCATGAAGTTTTCCATTTTTTCACGAAATACTTGACAAGACGGTGAATCTCTGATATAATGATACTATCCGGAGTGTACTATACTCTGAAATAAATGATTGCCTAGAACATATGGAATCAGGAGGATGAAAACTATGGGTATCTTTTCCAGAATCAGTGATATTCTCAGAGCCAACATCAACGATATGCTCGATAAAGCAGAAGATCCTGAGAAGCTCGTCAAGCAGATCATTCAGGACATGCAGAAGGAACTGACCAAGTCCACGCAGGCACTCGGCAAGGCAGTCGCCAGCCAGCGCATGGTGGAAAAGCAGTACAGAAACGCCTGCGCGATCTCCACAAGCTGGGAACAGCGCGCAAAGGCTGCCCTCAAAGCCGGTGACGCAGAGCTCGCCAAGAAGGCGCTCGCAAGCAAGGTCAAGGCTGATGAGGATGTCGCGAACTACCGTGAAATGTATGAGACCATCTCCAACCAGACTGAGGCAATCCGTTCTCAGGTCGAGGTTTTGAAGTCCAAGATGCAGGAGGCAAAGTCCAAGGAGGCTATGCTCATTGCACGTTCCCAGATGGCAGACACCACCAAGGAGCTCGCACAGTCCCTCGGCGGCATCGACACCAAGAGCGGCTTCGACAAGCTCTCCAAGATGGAGGAGAAAATCGAGCGCAAGGAAGCAGAGGCAGCTGCATTCAGCGAGATCATCGGCGGATCCGGCAAGACCGAGGAGGTTCAGACCTTCGAGGAACTTGAGCGCAACGCAAAGGTCGACTCCGAACTGGAGCGTCTTATGGCTGAAATGGGCATGGCTCCCGGCACGGCAGCTGCTGCACCTGGCAGCGATCTGACGGCACAGATGGGCGATCCCGGCTTCTCTCTTGGCTCCAACTGAGCAAAATAAACCTCGCTTTGCAGAGTGAATCTCATTGCGGTTCTGATCGGCACAGTCTCACTGCGATGGCGGGACTGTGCCGCTTTGTGTGAAAAAAGAAATACAGGGAGGCATATCTCATGGCAAGAAGAAGACGCATCCGCTGGGACCGGCTTGTCGGTCTCGCGCTTGTGCTGCTCATCCTCATCATAATGCTCGTTTCGTGCATGAAGAGCTGCTTCGGCAAGAGCGACACCCCGGCTGGTGCGAGCAGCGCTCCGCTCACCTCACAGACCGGCACCAACACGTCGCCGGCAGGGCGGTCTGACGTCAGCGAGGTGACGAACCCCAGCGTCGAAACCACCCAGACCACGGCGGCGACCACCACCCGTCCCGCAGATCCCGGCATCCCGTCGGACTATATGGAAGTCCCGACGCCGTATTCCGAGATCTACAAGGGCGACCTCGTGCTGGTCAATGAAAAGAACCCGAGCCACTTCTCCAAGGAGGAGCTCGGTGTCGTGAAGGTGTATGAAGCGGCGGACAACCCCGGCTGCTACGGCATTTCCTACCCCGGCACCACATTTCTCTGCGCTTCGGCGCTCACGCCCTTCAACAAGATGATGAAGGCGTATAACACTGCGACCAATAATTCCGAGGTCATGTTCAACTACGGCTGGCTCAAGAGCGGCGACAAGAACAGTACACCGGAATCCGGCTGCGGTATGGATATCCAGCTGCACCTCAAAAAAACGGACGGCTCTTACGGCTATTTCACCGACACCGCACCGTATTCCTGGATCTTCGAGCATATGACGGACTACGGCTTCGTTGAGCGTTATCCGAAGGACAAGGCTTCCGTAACAGGCAGAAAATCCGGCTACACCGCGCTGCGCTATGTCGGCATCCCGCATGCGAAATACATGAAGGACAACAATCTCTGCCTGGAGGAATACCTCGACAAGCTGCGCAATGAATGCACGTTCCCGCAGAAGCTCGAAGTGACGACAACGGCTGCAAAATACGAGATTTACTACATTGCTGCATCCACGGAGGACGATACGCCGATTCCGGTGCCGCTGAGCGGAGAATACCGTATTTCCGGCAACAACATCGACGGCTTTATCGTGACCGCAGCCCGCTGACCGAACGCAGGATCCCGAGAAGGAGGTGCGGCGCATGTCCCTGTTCCGAAAGATCAACGGCTGGCTGCACCGCCGCCGATGGCAGCGCAAACACGGAAAGATCGAAGAGGTCTCCGTCCTCACGAAGCCTGTTGTCTGCTTTGACCGCGAACTGGAATTTTCCCTGCCGCCCGGCTTCCGGCTCTATGCCAACGAGGGCGACGCGCTCCGCTTTGAAAGCCCGTATCTGCATGTTTCGGTGCAGCGGGTGCCGTTCCGCCGGCATATCCATTCGCTGACGGCGCGGGAGATCGTGCAGAATTTCCGCTATGCGGTGCCGGTGCTGTCAATGCCCGCCCTGCAGCGCGGATATCTCCGCCATTCGCCGACCGTTTCGGCGCAGTGGAAAACGCGTTCTTCCGATCTGCGGACGGATACGGCGTCGCTTTATCTGATCGCCGTGCAGCAGACCGCCTTTGTGTTTCTGATGACCGGAAACGAAGCCGTCATTTCGCGGTATCCGGATCTGATCTGTGCGTCGGTGCAGGTGCATCCTGATCGCGTGGATGCCCGTCTCCGCGCAGAGCAGACCGCAAGGCGCGGGAATACTTGAATATTTGCAATGCCCCTTTTGTGAAAAGGGGCATTCCGCTATCAGGGGTGAAAAATATGCTGTTTCATTACGATTTTTCCGGACAGACGCTTATCTATGTTCCCGCTGATATGAGCTGGGAGCTCACGGTTTCACTCAACGAAAACGGACAGTGCATCATGCGCCTGAATTACGGTGTCCGGACGGCAGTGCTTGCGGACACCGGCTGCTGGAAACGCGGCAGACCGCTGCTGCCCGGCAAGGAGATCACCGATCTCTATAACGCTGTTGCATCCGCGATTGCAAAGCATCTCTCGGTGCATCCGGAGACCGCTTACATCGACATCAACGACTTTGAATCGAAGCTCGTGACGGAGTATTTCTTCCCGCGCTGGAAAAAGCTCGGGTATATTCTTCCCGATTACGACGGGAATTGGTAAGGAAGTTTTATTTTATGGATTTATCTTTTGCATTTCTGCTCAATTCGGTTCTGCTCGGCGTCGGACTTGCAATGGACGCATTTACCGTCTCCATTGCGAACGGTCTGCACGAGCCGCACATGAAAACCAACCGCAAATGCCTGATCGCCGGCACATTCGCCGGATTTCAGGCGCTTATGCCGATGATCGGCTGGATCTGCGTCCACACGGTCGTGACCTATTTCAGTGCATTCTCCAAGCTGATCCCGTGGATTGCGCTGATCCTGCTGGGATTTATCGGCGGAAAAATGATTGTGGAAGCGCTGAAAAAAGACGACAAGCCGGAGGAGGCTGCCGTTTCGTTCAAGGGGCTGATCGTGCAGGGAATCGCGACGGCAATCGACGCGCTTTCAGTCGGCTTCACAATTGCTGATTATAATGTGTGGAATGCGCTGCTTTGTGCGGTGATCATTGCGGCTGTCACGTTCGTGATCTGCATAGTCGGTATAAGCATCGGCAAACGCGCCGGCATGAAGCTCGCCGACCGCGCAACACTGCTCGGCGGCATCCTGCTGATCGGCATCGGCATTGAGATTTTCATCAGCCATATGTTCGGCAGCTGAGTCCGTCCGTTTCCGGGAAAGGAGGAACGTATGCCTACATCCGAAATCATCCTCGCCATTATTATCACGCTGGCCTTTGCAGCACTGATCCCGCTGTGCGTGATCTATCTGCGCAATCAGGAGCTGCTGGAAACGCAGCATCAGACTGCCGCCGGCACTGTCACAAAGCGGGTGTTCCAGCAAAATTTCGGCAATTCATTTGACAGAGTGACTGTCCGCTACACGGTGAACGGCAAGGAATATGAGCATGCATTCAACACCCGCCCGGATAAATACCGCGACGACGAGACCGTTGAGATCTTTTATCTGCCGCAGAAGCCGCAGCGCGGCTCTGCCGCCTGTGAGCTCGGTCGTTTTCCGAAACATGCAGTCAAAGCGCTTTTCATCGGATTGATCGTGCTCTATTGTTTCATTATGCTGCTGCTTTTGTTTGCACATCGGAATACTGTGATACGCAATATTCTTGACTGCTGCTACGTTCCCCTTGCGGCAGTCGCGGCGTTCTATGAATGGCGCTCCTACAGTAAGCAGCTGCGGCAGGGCGTGCGGACACGCGGAACCGTCGTCTATACGCGGGAATACCGCCAAGGGCTGAATATCTGGGCGGAATATACCGCGGACGGCAAAACCTGCGAGACAATCCAGAAGATTCCGCCGAAGCACAGAACCCGCGATTATGCAGTCGGGGAGCCCGTCGATCTCTGTTATTCGGCAAAGGAGCCCGCAAATGCGATTCTTGCGGAAGAGCCGTATGCATCCAAAAAGGAAGGGTCCCTGCGAACAGCCTCGATCCTGACTGCGATTCTTTCAGTCGTCTATATTGCAGGCTATATCGCAATCAGCCTGATTTTCCAATAATATCACAAGAGCCGCATGGATCATTCGATTCATGCGGCTTGCTTGTTGATAAAGGATTAGAAGTGCCTCCGGCGGATTGATAATGAGAACGCACGTTTTGCAAAGCAAAACTGCACCCCATTTTGAATCCATCGGAGATACTTTTATTACGGGAGATCGACCGGCGGAAGATCGCGGTCTTCCTCCTTGGATTTTGCCTGGAGCGCTTTGATCTCCATGTCGGATTTATTGAAAGCGAGCGACAGCCCCTTTTCATCCATATAGAGCACGACGGTGTCGCCGTCTTTGAGCTGGAGACCGCTGAAATTCTCGTCGAAATTGCCCTTGCTCACGACATGGAGCGTGAAGCCTTCCTCCAGTTCTTTTTCGGTGTAGCTGCCGATCGCATAGCGCAGATTCAGTCCGCTCGGAAAGGTTTCCTCAACGATATTTTCGCTCAGGTGTTCCTTGTCGCTGCGCTGGGCGAAATTGACGGTTTCAATAGGGTGCTCGGTGAGATTGCGCAGGGAAACCTCGATGTCCGTTTTCGGTTCGCCGCATCCGGAAAGGAGAAACGGCAGGAAAACGGCAAGGCACAGCGCGGGGATGCGGGTATGTTTCATGGTTATCTCCTATCTTTCTTTCTGGTTCAGGAATTGCAGAATGTGCGGCAGGCGGCGTAGCACATATAGACGTCGATTTTGCTGACAACTTCGAGCGGCGCATGCATGGAAAGCACCGGAACGCCGACGTCGACCGTGTCGATGTTGAGATTTGCGAGATATGCCGCGACCGTTCCGCCGCCGCCGATATCCACTTTGCCGAGTTCGCCGGTCTGCCAGATCACGCCGCTTGCATCAAAGAGACGGCGCATTTCGCCGATGAACTCCGCAGATGCATCGGAAGAGCCGGACTTGCCGCGTGCGCCGGTGTACTTCATCATGCAGACACCGTAATTGATGAACGCGCAGTTCTTCGGATCGTTCACGTCGGAGAATGTGGGATCGTATGCCGCGGTGACATCCGCCGACAGGCACTGCGATTTTGCAAAGACCGTGTGCGCCTTTGTGCCGCAGACAGCCGCGAGATCCTTCATGAAATCGTGGAAATAAGCGGATTGCAGGCCGGTGTTGCTCTCGCTGCCGATCTCCTCCTTATCCGTGAGGATCACGACGGCGGTATGCTTCGGTGCATCGGTGTCGAGCAGCGCGGCGAGTGCCGGATACGCGCATACACGGTCGTCGTGGCCGTATGCGCCGATCATGCTGCGGTCGAAGCCGAGATCTCTCGCCTTGCCCGCGGGAACGATCTCCAGCTCTGCGGAGATGAGATCTGATTCAATGATGCCGTATTTTTCGTTGAGGATCTGCATAATGCGCAGCTTGACGAGATCACTGCCGTCCTCGCTGCGGAACGGGCGCGAACCGATCAGCAGATTGAGCTCCTCACCTTTGATGCCCTGATTGAGCGGACGCTTGATCTGCTCGGATGCCAGATGCGGCAGCAGGTCGGTCACGCAGAAGATCGGATCGGTTTCATCTTCGCCGACAGACACCGTGACCTTCGTGCCGTCCTTGCGCACGATCACGCCGTGGAGTGCAAGCGGGAGCACCGTCCACTGATATTTCTTGATGCCGCCGTAATAATGCGTTTTGAAGAGCGCCATTTCGTGATCCTCATAGAGCGGCGTCTGCTTGAGGTCGAGGCGCGGGGAGTCGATATGCGCGGCGGAAAGGCGGATGCCGGCTTCCAGCGGTTCCGTGCCGATCACGGCTGCGACGATCGCCTTTTCGCGGTTCACGGTGTAGATCTTATCGCCCGCCTTGACAGCTTCGCCGGGATTCCAGCGGCGGAAGCCCTTTGCATCCAGCAGCGATGCCGCATAGGCGCATGCCTCGCGCTCGGTTTTGCTGTTGTCGAGAAATTTCTTGTAATCCTCGCAGAAAGTGTCTGCGGCGGCGATCTTTTCGTCGCCGATCAGAAGTGCTGCATTCTTCTTTTTGAGCAGCAGCTTTTCTTTCAGTTCCTTGAGTTCGTTCTTTTCGTCCATTGGTGATTCCTCCGTTTCAATTGTGGACAATTGTTCATAAACCGCCTGACATCGTGCAGCGAGCTGTTCCTCGGTGCCGTCGTTGCAGATGATGTGATCGGCGTGCGCACGGAAAAATTCCTCGGTGTGCTGCGCCTGCATCCGCAGACGGGCATGCTCCTCGGAGATATTGTCCCGCGCCGTGATCCGGCTGAGCCGCACCGTTTCGGGTGCAGTCACGGCAATGATTTTGCGGCAGTCCCTGTCGATGCCGCTTTCAAAGAGCGTCGGCGCATCCAGCAAAATCATGCGCCTGCCCTCTGCCGTCAGCTTTTCTGCGAGATCATGGATATAGGCGGTGATATATGGAAAAATGAGTGATTCGTAGCGCGATTTTGCATCGCTGTCGTGAAAAATCAATTCCGCAACGGCGCGGCGGTTGAGCGAACTGTCCGGCAGAAGCATTCCTTCGCCGAACAGCTTTGCGATCTCTGCCAGACACGGCATTCCCTTCTGCACGACGGCTCTTGCAGCGGAATCGGCATCAATGACGCCGTATCCGTGTGCCGCGAACCATCTGCTGACAGCGGATTTTCCTGCGCCGGTCTGACCGGTCAGTCCGATGAGCATTGTAATCATCCCATTTTCAGTTCAATCAGAATTTTGCATTTTTCCTTGCACTTGGGCTTTTTGCCGAGCTGATTGACAAAGTAATTTTCATCCTCCGGAACGACTGCCGCCGTGATATGCCGCAGCAGTGCCAGTTCTGTTTCGGATTCTGCGAGCACATTTTCCGGCGTGCTCCAGCCGTCTTCAACGGGGCTGTAAATGGATTCAAGCATTTCAGCGAACAGCTTCTGTCCGTCGATGGCCTGATTCATTGCCATGCGCTGTGCATTGTCGCGGGAAAGCATTTTTTCAAGCATTCCGTATTGTTTGCCGTTCAGCGTGACGGTATATGTTTCCATGTGTCGCCCCTCCGTTTTTGGATTGAATGATATTCAGAAATCAAAAATGCAGCTTCATTCCCACCGGAAATACCAGATATGAGAATCGGCAAGCAGTCCGGCGAGATTGCCGATCGTGCCGGTTCCCTGATCGACGATATCATTGCAGAATGCGAAATGCTCCTCGGCAAGCTGCATCGCCTGCGTGCGGAGCGTGACCGGAACGGGAACATAAAGCTGCAGAATATCGTTCGAGAGCATTGCGGGAAATGCGCCGTATTTTGCATGCCAGTATTTGCAGACCGCCATCATCTGCGAGGCGGAGGGACAGTCGTTCCAGCTGCCGACCGGCATAAATGCAAAACTGCGCCACGGATGCTCCGTCGGCAGCTTCAGAAGGAGCAGGATCTCGTCTGCTTTTTGTTCGCCGTATCCGCAGCCCGCAAAGGTGTCCGGCGGGGCTGCCGTCTCATCGAATGCGCCGTAGAGGTCGGGATCGTCTTCGCCTGCGGTCAGTTCCGCGAGCCGGCTCCGCAGGATCTCCTGTCCGTCCTCTGCATCCTCCGTGAGCAGTCTGCCGCGATATGCTTTCAGCCCGGCGTTATCCTCACAGTTGATCGAAAGGGTTTCGAGCAGAAGCGGCGATGCAGCCACCAGCAGCGGATGAAAGCCGACCATTCTGCCTTCGTGCAGCGCGTTCATATAATAGTCCGTTACGCCGCGTGCATCCAGCTGCGGATCGACCGTTTCCCAGTCGCATCCGGCAAGCTCCGCGACCGCACAGGCGATCGCCGGATCGGGCTGCGGCTGAGACTGCTGGCGTCTGCCGAAGAGCGTATTCAGAAAAGACATAAAAGGCACCTCATCGTTTGGTGTGAGAATCAAGATATTCCCTTGCGGTCTTGCCGTCGAAGGGGTATTGCTTGTCAGTGAACGCCATTTCCAGGAAGATATCCAGCGGCATGGGCAGTTCGGTGCAGATCTCTGCGAAATCGGCTTTTCCTTTTTCCAGTGCGCGGTACATTACAAAGGCGACATTTCCGTTCTGGAGATTCACGCAGAGTGCGTCGCTGTTTGCACCGCGTCCGATCAGAAAATATCCGTGATCGAGAATGGGCTGGAGCGTTTCATTGTGGATGCGCATGGCGATGATATCCTGCGAATGCAGCGTGGTTGCGGGCGTGCCGTGCGGGGAGACATGGAGCTTTATGGTTTTCTGCATCATGCGGAGATACTGCTGCAAATGGGGCGGCAGCTTCATGACGGCCAGTGCAGAGATCAGCTCACCCTGCTCGGTCGGGAAATCGTTCTGCGCAAAACAGGCCGCGATCTTGACGGGATCCAGCGAGAACCCGTCCTCCTCCTCGCGCCGGAAAAACGCTGCAAGAGAGGGGGCGACTATCGTTTCCTGTTTCTCCATTGTGTCGTAGAAGAACACATGGTTTTCCCGGATGTAATAGGGATTGCCGATGCCGTCATCGGCAAAGACATAGCCCTTGATACGGTATTTCTCGGAAAACATCTCGGATTCGACCAGGATCATCGCATATGGGTAGACGATCCATCCGATATCCATTGGATTGCCGGTTTGCGGATGCAGCATATTCTCCATGATGCCGTTTGCAACGCGGAGCACCTCGACCAGCGGATCCGGCAGCTCACATTCCCCTTTGAGCGGCGGAAGCAAACGGATATTTTCATTGTAATACGCTGCAATGAGATCGGTAATCGGTATTTGTTTCTCTTTTTTCGCCATATCGTATTACCCTCATCGTTCAATAATATACCCTGTGCGGGAAGGTCTGCCAGAACTGTTACAGTGTCACGACATCATATCCGGCGGCACGGATCAGCCGGTTGTAAACGGCAAGACCGACGCCGTCTGTGCGCGGTGCGCGGACATAGATATGCTGTGCGCCGGCTTCGTCCAGCTCGCGGAGACGTGCAAAAAATGCCTGTGCGCGCTGTTCGTCTGTATCGCCGTATGGGACAGCGTGCAGGCGGAGCGTTTGACACGCGGGCATATCTGCGTCGAACACGAGTGCGAAAACGCCGTCGCCGGTGCATTTCCCCATATAGGAGAGAAAATGCGCGGCGTCGCCGTTGACGAGCGTGACTGCGGCTTTGGGGGCATAGTGCTTATATTTCATACCGGGCGAACGTACCACGGTATCGGGTTTGAGCTGTGAGAGCACCGCGCCGTCCACAATGACCTGCGGCGCGATCGTTTGCAATTGTTCGGGTGTGACGAATCCGGGACGCAGTACGCGGACGGTCTCGGCGTCGTCAAAGGCGATGACGGTCGATTCGACGCCGCAGAGGCAGTCACCGCCGTCGATGATCGCGGGGATGCGCCCGTTCATGTCGTCGAGCATGTGCTTTGCGGTCGTCGGGCTCGGGCTGCCCGAGCGGTTTCCCGATGGGGCAGCAAGCGGAACACCGGCAGCACGGATCAGCGCCTGCGCAAGCGGATGTGCGGGCAGCCGCACACCGACGGAATCCAGTCCGCCTGCTGTGACAGCGGGGATCCGTTCCGTGCGCGGGAGGATCATGGTCAGCGGCCCCGGCCAGAACCGTTCTGCGAGCTTCTGTGCCAGCGGCGGGATCTCCGTCACAAGCGGGCTCCACTCTGCCGGATCCGCGATATGTACGATCAGCGGATTGTCTGCCGGCCGTCCCTTTGCCGCAAAGACCTTCCGGACAGCGTCTGCGTCATAGGCGCTGCACGCAAGACCGTAAACGGTCTCGGTCGGCATACCGACAATATCGCCCGCCCGGATGAGCGCGGCGGCGGCAGGGATATCATCCGCGCCGAGTAATCTGGTTATCACAATGATCTATACTCTCCTCTAAGTGTCAGCTATTCTGCTGGGCAGCGAGTTTTTCAGCCTGTTCCGCCGTCATCAGCGCATCAAAAACGGGATCGAGGTCGCCGTTCATCACGTCCTCCAGCCGGTAGAGCGAGAAGCCGATGCGGTGATCGGTCAGGCGGCTCTGCGGGAAATTGTAGGTGCGTATTTTTTCGGAACGGTCGCCGGTGCCGATCTGGAGGCGGCGTTCCGATGCGACCTGTGCGTTCTGCTCTGCCTGCGCTCTGGCATAGAGCCTTGCGCGGAGCACGGACAGCGCACGGTCCTTGTTTTTATATTGTGAGCGTTCATCCTGGCACTCCACAACGGTTCCTGTCGGGATGTGCGTTACGCGGATGGCGGATGAGGTCTTGTTGATGTGCTGTCCGCCTGCGCCGCTCGAACGGAACACGTCGATGCGCAGGTCGTTGGGATCCAGCTCCAGTTCAACGTCCTCCACCTCCTGCAGAACGGCGACAGTCGCCGTGGAGGTGTGGACTCTGCCCTGCGATTCGGTCTCCGGCACGCGCTGGACGCGGTGTACGCCGGATTCAAATTTCATTTTTCCGTAAACATGATCGCCGGAAAGCGAAAAGGTGATCTCTTTTACGCCGCCGAGCTCGGTTTCGTTGAGGCTGATGATCGTCTGCGTCCAGCCCTGCCGTTCGGCGTACATCGAATACATGCGGTGGAGCGAATGTGCAAAGAGTGCAGCCTCTTCGCCGCCCGCGCCGCTGCGGATCTCAACGATCACATTGCGGTCGTCGGACTGATCCTTCGGCAGCAGCAGGATCCGGATCTCGTCTTCCAGTGTGTCCAGGTTCTGCCGTTCCGCGTCGTATTCCTCCTGCGCCATTTCCTTGAGCTCCGGCTCGGTGTCCGGATCGGATGCAAGCTCCCGCAGCTCATCGAGGTTCTTCCGGCATTCGGTATACCGGCGGAAGGTCTCGACAATGGGCGTGAGCTGTTTATATTCCTTCATCAGCTGTGCAAAGCGTTCCGGATCCCGTGCGACAGCGCCGTCCTGCAAGCGGACGGTCAGTTCGTCGTATTTTTGCTCCGCCTGCCGGAGCTGTGCTTCGATCTGCACGGGCTTCATCCTTTCTGCATAGTGATACTATTTTATTATACACCGTTTTGCGAAAAATAGCAAGAGGGAAAACGCAATATTTTGAAGATCGGCATACAAAGCCGCCGGGATCGCGTCTGATCCCGGCGGCTTTGCCTGTTCTGTTTCGTTTCAGTGTGTGCCCCACTCCACGAGGACGATATCGGAGAGCGTGACCTTATGTGCGCCGAGCCCTGCCGCACCGCCGAGATTGCCCAGCTGGAATTTGATATCCAGCTTGCAGTCCTCGTTTGCGGTGATTTGGAGACTGTGTTCGGTCGGCGTTTCCGATAGGGCGATATGCTCCTCCATGTAACGCGTGTATGCCGCATCCTCCATCGTCACCAGCATATCCCGCGGTACGGTCGAGGACGCCACAAAATACAGTGTATACGTGCTTCCGGCGGTCAGCTGCTTCCCGCGGGCGAGCCCCATCACGGCATATTCCAGCTCGCCGGCGCTCGTCACGGTGATCTCGGTCTTGCCGTCGCTGTTGGCGAGGACGGCGTCTGCGCCTTCGATATAGG
>JAFZPL010000051.1 GCA_017550355.1 Oscillospiraceae bacterium
CAGGTGATCGACCACTGCACCATCTATTTCATGATTGCGGGAACCTATGTTCCGATTTTGCTGGTCGGCGTGCGGGAGCGCAGCCCGTTTGCAGCGTGGACGGTGTTCGGTGTGGAGTTCGGATGTGCGTTGTTTGCGGCCGTGCTCACCGCGATCGACCTGAAAAAATACAGTAAGCTGAGCATGGCGGCTTATCTGGCGATGGGCTGGGCGGTCATGGCGATCCTGCCGGACACCATCACGGTTATGAGTGTGCCGGGATTTCTCTGGCTGCTGGGCGGCGGCATTGTGTATTCGGTCGGCGCCGTGCTGTACGGGCTCGGCAAGAAGCACCGCTATGTCCACTGCGTTTTCCACCTGTTCGTGAACGCGGGCAGCCTGCTGCAAGCAATCGCGATCCTGAAATATGTCCTCTGAGAGAGAAAATAAAACGTGCTCCGGACGGTTGCTGTCCGGAGCACGTTTTATACTATATAATAATATCTGGATGTGTTACCGTCCGACGACGATGCCGTACTGCTCTTCCAGCCCGTAGGATGAGACGACTGTGAAGCTGCCGTCGTTCAGTGCGTTGAGACGGTCAATCAGCTGCATCAGCAGATTCCGCATTTCTTCGCGCTCTGCCGTTTGCCGTTCCTCATTGAACCAGCAGCCCTCATCATGCGAATCAAATTCATAATACGACATATATTTCCGGCTGATCCGGCAGTTCAGAGCGAGAAGCGCTTCGTCCGCATCGACCTGCGGGATCCCTGTCATGAGATCGTCCGGAAAGGAGTTCCAGATCGGCCCGCCGTCATAATCCAGCATGATCAGTATTTCCTTGTTCATAGCGTTTTCTCGTATTCCTGCTGCAAATAATCCAGCATCTGCTGAAAGCCCTCTTCGCTCACTTCATATTCGGCGGTCCCGAGGATCAGCTCACGTTCCGCGGCGAGCTCATAGCGGATATCCTCGTGCCAGACGGCGATATGGAGGATGCCGTCTGCCGGATCGACACGGTAGCGCAGTTTTCCGCGGCTGCCCGTGTGGACGTTCCCGCTCTTGAAATAAAACACCTTCGGAATATCGAATGCATTGCGCGGCTGGTGCTCAACCATGCAGCATATCTCCCTTCATCATTTTTTCCGGAGCGCTTCAAAGGTCTCCATCAGATCGTCGGCATTCCATTCGCAGAGATAGCCCTCCGTTTTCATGCCGGAGCTTTTCACAGCCTGCCAGCCTTCTGCACCGAGCACAAGGCGGTCGCCGCCGGCTGCGGGCTGCCCTTCGCTCCAGTTCAAAAAAATAAATCTTTCATCGGTGCCTGCCCAGTACCATTTATCCGTGTTCTTTGTATCAAGGCATCCGCCCGTCCAGAGATAGCGCGCGTTTGCGATCTGTGCAACAAATGCCTGTTCGTTCAGGTTTGTGATCGAGACGAGGTGACCGCCGTTTGCTTCACAGGCGGATTTGGCCGCAGACCACGGCACGCTCTCCTCATAGAGCTGATAGAAGTGCTGGTTCTTGCACATGGTCGCCTCAAAGACGATGTTGCCGTCCTTGTCGTAAACCTTGGTGTTGCCGGCGACCAGCTCCTTTGCGTATTCGGTGAGGTGGCCGAAATTGCCGAGGCTTTTCCATGTGCCGTCTTTCTTCATCTGAAACTGCGCGACCTCGCTGTCCCGCTTGTCGATCGTGATGCCCTTGTCCCAGGTGATGCGTGCATCGTTCGGCGCATCCACAACGGCTGCCATCAGCTCGTTGCGGCTGTTGCGGAAAATGAGAAAGCGCTTCCCGGGAAACGGGATCTCCGAGGTGATATAGGTGGTTTTTTCAGATGTAGCCTGCATTTGTGCGGCACGCTCCGCCGCCTCTGCGAGCCGGTTCTGTTCGACACGCTGAGAATAGGCGTTGTACAGCAGAAACCCGGTGCCGACTGCCGCGATCACAAGGAACACATCCGCGGCGCGCAGCCATTTCGGAAACTTGATTTTGTTCGGGACATAGTTCTCAACATATCCGCCGGCAGGAGGCGGTCCGAAAGCGGGTGCCGATGCGGGCGGAGGCGGCGGGGTGAATCCGCCGGAGGACGGGGGCGGGGTGAAGCTGCCCGATCCGCCGAGTGAATTGCCGGAAGATCCGGGAACCGACGTTCTCGATCCGAGCGATCCGCCGCGTGAGGGCGGAGGCGTAAATCCGGGCGGGGGCGTAAAGGTCGGAGCCATATGCATTCTCCTTTCAGAGTGTGGAATCAACTATCAAATATAGTATAGCACATTATTCTCAAAAAAGCAAGCACGGCGATTGCAGCGTAATATATATAGTATCAGCTTCCGGTTTGCAGCGCAGGCAGAGCAAATATCCGGTTTTTTCGGAAACCGCAAAAAGCAGACGCATTCCCTGTTGACAATCGTCCGGAACTGTGTTATAATGATTCTGCCGGAAAACGGTAAATCATCATCAGACGGAAAATCCGTGCGGAGGTTCAAAGTATGGAGAATTACATTAACAAAATGGTGCTCGGAAATGAGATCACGATTTCCTTTTATATTGACCGCGAGCAGCCGCAGGCAGCCGCCCGTGCCGTACACAAGAAGGTTCCGGATGTCGAGATGAACGGCTACAACTGGGACGCGCTTCTGGTCTGCTATCTGGACGAGAATGCGCCTGATCTGCTGAACGAGCTGGATTCCGATCCGGAAGCGGGCATGTATACCGCGATGTATCCTGATTCTCCGGAGAACCGCGAACGCGCAGACCGGCTTTGCGAGATCATCGAGGAGCTCTGCGAAAATGAAGACGTGCTGCAGGAATTTGTGCAGGAATTTGCGGACGAGATCGCATGGGAATGAACAAAAGGAGCCTTCTGCCCCGATATTGCGGCAGGGGGCTCTGTTTTTGCGCCATTTTGCGGAACGGGATCGCGGGACACTGCCCGTTGCACAAAATCACATGGTTCGACAAAAGGAAATTATACGAAAAAAACCGGAAATAGCACTTGCGTTTTTTTGGAAAATAGAGTATAATATATGTGTATGCAATTTGAAAGGGGAGGTTTCTCACATGTATTTCGATCCGCTGATGGCGGCAGACAAAGTCCTGAAGGGCACGGAAGAAATGGACGGCGGACAGATCACCGCAATGACGATCGTCGGTCTTCTGGTCGTGTTCTCCGCGCTCCTGATTCTTGTCCTGTTCCTTTATGGCTCCGGCAGTGTGTTCAAGAGGGCAGCAGGCAAGCCGCAAAAGAAGACAGCTCCGAAGCAGGCTCAGCCCCCGAAAAAGACCGCTGCGCCCGCCGCACCCAAAGCGCCTGCAAAGGCTCCCGCAGCAGCTGCTGCGCCCGCTTCTGCCGGTGAGGATGAGGAGGTCATCGCTGTCATTATGGCTGCGATCTCCGCAATGGGTGAAGCAGAGGGCAAGACCTATCAGCTCAAGTCGGTGAAGCCGGTGTCGGACGGCGCCGCAAATCCGCGCAGAGCATGGTCGCAGGCAGGTCTGATCTCTCAGACAAGACCGTTTTAACGAAATCAACGAAATGGAGAATTGAAACATGGCTGAGGTGCTTGAATTTATTCAGAACACCGTCGGCGGTCTTCTGGGCGACAGCGGCTTGATGGCGCTGTTCTCGGAGGGCGGCTGGAAGAATCTGTTCATGATTCTGGTGTCGTTTGTGTTTATGTATCTGGCAATTGCCAAGGGATTTGAACCGCTGCTGCTGCTGCCGATCTCCTTCGGCATGCTGCTGACCAACCTGCCGATGGCTGAGCTCTATCACCCCGATCTATGGGTGCTGAACGAGGGGCATGTCGACTACGGACCGATCCTGCGGGACGGCGGATTGTTAGATATCCTATATCTAGGCGTGAAACTACAGCTCTATCCCCCGCTTATTTTCCTCGGCATCGGCTGTATGACCGATTTCTCGCCGCTGATCGCAAACCCGCGGAGCTTCCTGCTCGGCGCGGCTGCACAGGGCGGCATCTTCTTCACCTTTGTTGTTGCAGGCCTGCTCGGATTCACCGCTGCGGAAGC
>JAFZPL010000009.1 GCA_017550355.1 Oscillospiraceae bacterium
AACAACCGGCAGAACGATCAGCTGACGCTCAAAACCGCCGCCAAACTGGATATCTGGCTGCACACCGCACTCGTTCACGGCGCACATGTTATCCTCGTCACCAACGGCGAAACACCGCCCGACCGTACTGTCACCGAAGCCGCATCCCTTGCCGCATATTACAGCAAGGGTCGCGATTCCGCGCAGGTGCGCGTAGATTACTGCCTTGCGAAATACGTGAAAAAGCCGAACGGTGCACGTCCGGGCATGGTGATCTACACAGATTACCAGAGCGCATTCGTCACGCCGTCTCCGGCACTGTCCGAACAGCTGCGGGCGGAATGATCCGGCGCAAAACAAAAAATAATCCCGAAAGCAGTTTTGTACCGCTTTCGGGATTTTTTCACATGACCTGTCCTGCCGCAAAGCCTGTCGCAAAAGCAATCTGAAGATTATAACCGCCCGTGAATGCATCCACATCGAGCAATTCTCCCGCGAAATACAGCCCAGGCAGTTTCTTCGACTCCATCGTATTCGGGGAGACCTCCTTCACGGAAACACCGCCGCGCGTAATGATCGCCTCCGCAATCGGACGCATCGCCGACGGATGCAGCTGAAAATCCTTGATGCTCCGGCAAAGCTGTCGCCGCTGTTCACGGGTGATGCTGTGAATCTTCATATCCGGCTGCAATCCCGCCCGCCGGATCATGACCGGGATCATCGAAGCGGGAAGCAGTCCGCGCAGTACATTGGAAAGATCGCGGTTCAGCTGCACCGAAAAATCGCGCTGGATCCTTGCGTCCAGCTGTTCCTCCGAAAGCGCCGGCTTCATGTCGATCGTCAGCAGATACTCCTTGATCTGCGTTCCGTCCATCATGCAGCTTGCACTCAGCACCAGCGGGCCGGAAACGCCGAAATGCGTAAACAGCATCTCGCCCTGTTCCGCAAAGACGTTCTTTTTGCCGCGTGTAACTGTCAGTTTCACGTTTTTGAGGGAGAGCCCCTGCATTTCCTGCGGATCGTGCTCCGCAGTCTCCAACGGAATCAGAGAAGGCTGCGGCGGAATGACGGTATGCCCGACCGATTCCGCAAGACGCAGACCGTCCCCGCGGGAACCCGTCCGCGGATAGCTCATGCCGCCCGTTGCCAGCAAAACCGATTCCGCATGATACTGCGTTCCGTCCGCGGTCTGCACACCGGCACAGACGCCGTTCTCCGTCAGCAGTCCGGTCACGCGAGTATGCAGCTTCATCTGCACACCGGCATTTCGCATCGCCGCAAGCAGTGTATTCACGATATCTGCGGCTTTGTCGCTCTGCGGGAACACACGCCGCCCGCGCTCTGTTTTCAGCGCAACGCCGCGTGACTCGAAAAACTGCATCACATCCTGCGGCGAGCACTGCGAAAATGCGGAATAGAGAAAGCGCGGATTGCGCGGGATATTCTGCATCAGCGTATCGCAGGTGCAGTCGTTTGTGACATTGCATCTGCCTTTGCCCGTGATCGAGAGCTTATGACAAAAGCGGTCGTTTCCGTCCAGCACCAGCACTCTTCTGCCGCGCTCTGCCGCCGTGACTGCCGCAAAGCATCCTGCGGCACCGCCCCCGACTATGATTATTTCTGCATCATTCATGTTTCAGCCTCCGCAGTTTTTCTGCCGCTGCCGTGCGGCGCTGTTCAGTCAAAGCCCTGTCTATGATATATCCTGCATTCGTCTCCCGCAGTACATCGCCCTCGCGGACACCGACGGGAAGCGCTGCAAGCGGGATATTCCGCATGCCGGTTTCCGTTTCAGCGGCGGCGGTTTCCTGTTCGATCCGGTCTATGATCAGCATGCTGCACCTCTCATCCTTTGATCGTGACTCGCGGCGTGATCTGCACCTGTTCCCCGTCCGACACCATCCGGATATTGCCGTCCAGATCGGTGCGGAAAATCGTTTCAGTATATGCCCGCAGCCGCGCAAGCATCTTCTGGGACGGATGCCCGTAATCATTCAGCGCACCCACGGATATCACTGCCGCAGCCGGCTGCACCGTTTCCAGAAAACTTGTGCCCGTCGAAGCATTGCTGCCGTGATGGGCGCATTTCAGCACCGTCACCGGCGAAAGCAGCCCTGCTTCGAGCCATGCCTTCTCCCCTGCCGTCTCCAGATCGCCCGTCAGCAGAATGCTGTTTTTGCCGTGCGTCAGTGCGATCCCCAGTGAGCAGTCGTTGAGATTCTCAAACTGCGTATTGTCAACAGTCAGGAACCGGATATCCGCGATGCCGAGCGAAAGCACATCCCCACATTTCGGAATCCGGACATCCACGCCCTTTTCCTCCGCGAGATCCAGTGTGCGGAGGTAGCTGCCCGTTGTCGGGAGCAAATTCTCAGGAATATCTGGAAAATAGAGCGTGCCGACGGGCATCATCCGGAGAATATCCGCCGCCCCGCCGAGGTGATCGGCATGCGGATGGGAATTGATCAGACAGTCCAGCCGCGTGATTCCCAGTGCTTCGAGCCGTTTTGCGACAGAGACACCCTGATCGACGTCGCCGCAGTCCACCAGCACATTGTTGGTCGAAGTGTGGATCAGGATACTGTCGCCCTGCCCGACGTCCAGCATGATCACCGTGAGCACGGAATCATCCAGCTTGATATTCCGCGGCCGCGAGAGATACAGCACTGCAAAAACGACTGCCGCACCGAGAATCATCAGCGGGAGTGCCGAACGGAACCATTCCAGCCGGCGTTTCCGGCGTTCCTGCCGCTTTTTTGCACTCTGTTCCTTTGAAATTTTGATAATGGCGGGATCTCTCATTCTGACCTCCGCTTATTTTTTCAGCCGATATGAATTGATCGTGACCGCCTCCGGCTTTTCGGCGGAAAGCAGATCCTGTCTGCTGCTGACCAGCCGGAACCCGCATTTCTGCAAAACGCGGTTGCTCGCGATATTCCCCTCGATCGCTTCCGCGATCAGCATATGATAACCGTGTGCAAAGAGCACATCCGCGACCGCTTTCAGCACCTCGGTCATATAGCCGAAGCCCCAGTAGCGCTCGCCGAGCACATAGCTGATCACAGGATTGCCCTGCCGCAGATTGGTCACACCGACCGTACCGATCAGCGCAAGATCCTCGCGCCGTTCGATCCCCCACCGCCAGAAATCCGGAAAGGGATAAAAAGCGATCCACTTGGAAAGCATCCGCCTTGTCTGCGAAAGATCTGTGTGCGCCTTCCAGGTGAGATACTGTGTCACACGCGGATTGCTCGCCCATCCCTGATAGACTGCATCCGCATCCTCCATGCGCAGAAAACGCAGGATCAGCCGTTCAGTCTCAATCTCTCTCATACATCCTTCCCCCTGTCAATTCAGCGGGATCCACCCTTTTTCATCTATCAGCGGCGTCCAGACTGCCCGCGCCGTCTCTGTGTCGGGATACCATTCGTCATAGGATGCTTCTTCGGCATCCGGTGAACAATACAGATAAATATACGTGCCGGAATCGGTTTCGTCCAGAACGATCCGGTAAACCTGTTCCGCTGCATTTGCCGGAACCGGTTCTCTGAGGCAACCGGCATATTTCATGGCTTTTTCTTCCCCTTCGGCGGCAGCGGCTTTTTCGGATTATGGGGATTCCCGTGCGCCGGACGTCCATTTGTGTTTGACGGACGATTCTTCCCCTGCATCGGCTTTCGGGTGTTCTGCGGCGTCTTGCCAGCTTCTGCCGGAACGAGACAGTGCGCACCGCTGCCGATCAGATCCGGTCTGCCCGCCTTGCGCAGTGCCGCACGGATCGCCGGATAGTTTTCCGGTTTATAGTATTGCAGAAGCGCTCTCTGCTCTGCCTTTTCTTTCGGAGAGCGCGGCACATAGATCGGTTTCAGCGTATACGGATCGAGCCCCGTATAGAACATGCATGTGGAGATCGTGCCCGGAGTAGGGTAGAAATCCTGCACCTGTTCCGGATGGATGCCCTCCTCTTTCAGAAAGCATGCCAGCGTGATCGCATCGCGCATGGTGCTGCCCGGATGGCTGCTCATCAGATACGGCACGAGATATTGCTCCATGTTCATGGATTTTGTCAGCTCGTAGAACCGCTTCTGAAATTTCTTATATGCTTCGATATGCGGCTTGCCCATCGCGTCAAGCACATTGTTCGCGCAGTGCTCCGGCGCAACCTTCAGCTGTCCGCTCACATGAAACCGCACCAGCTCGCGGAAAAATTCCTCATCCTTATCCGCAAGCAGATAATCATAGCGGATGCCCGAACGGATAAAGACGCGCTTGATCTTCGGGATCGCACGCAGCTTCCGCAGCAGATGCAGATAATCCTTGTGGTCGACGGTCAGATTCTTGCAGGGCTCCGGCGCAAGACATTTCTTCCCCTTGCAGAGCCCGTGTTTCAGCTGTTTTTCACAGGACGGATGCCGGAAATTCGCCGTCGGGCCGCCGACATCGTGCAGATAGCCCTTGAAATCCGGAAACGTGGTCAGCAGACGTGCTTCCTCCAGCACAGATTCCTCGCTGCGCATCGTCATGCGTCTGCCCTGATGCAGCGCGATCGAGCAGAAATTGCAGAATCCGAAGCAGCCGCGGTTATGCGTGATCGAAAAGCGCACTTCCTTGATTGCCGGCACACCGCCCTCCGCTTCATACATCGGGTGATAGGTGCGCATGAACGGCAGCTTGTAGAGCGCATCGAATTCCTCCTGCGTCAGCGAATGCGCAGGCGGATTCTGCACGAGCATTTTGTCGCCGTGCCGCTGGATGATGCGCTTGCCGTAGACCTCGTCCTGCTGGTCATACTGGATGCGTGTGGCACGGGCATACGCCTCCTTGTTTTCACAGCACTGCTGATACGAAGGACACTCCGCCGAACCGAACGGCGTTTTGTCCGGTGTTGTGAGATAGCAGGTGCCGCGCACCTCCGTGATCTCAGTGACCGGAACGCCCGCATTGAGCGCATCGGCAATTTCGATCATGCTGTGCTCGCCCATGCCGAAGCTCAGGAGATCCGCATCGCTGTCCACCAGAACCGACGGAAATACCTTGTCTGCCCAGTAATCATAATGCGCGAAACGCCGCAGCGATGCCTCCAGTCCGCCGATCAGGATGGGAACCTCCTTGCCGTAAAGAGCACGGATTTTTTTGCAGTAAACCGTGACAGCGCGGTCGGGACGTCTGCCGGCTTTGTTGCCGGGGGAATAGGCATC
The DNA here is from genome assembly GCA_017550355.1 of Oscillospiraceae bacterium. Taxonomy (GTDB): domain Bacteria; phylum Bacillota; class Clostridia; order Oscillospirales; family Ruminococcaceae; genus Firm-04. The sequence continues at coordinate 5,178 of JAFZPL010000009.1, forward strand.
GTCGCTGCGCTTTTTTTTCGCAGAGGTGTAATGCGCGACCATGCTGTCGATATTGCCGCCCGTGACGAGAAAAGCGAGCCGCGGTCTGCCGAATTTCGTGAAATCGGTGTCAGTTTTCCAGTCCGGCTGCGAAACGATCACAACGGAATAGCCGTGGGATTCCAGAACGCGGGAAATGATCGCAACGCCGAAGCTCGGATGATCGACATAGGCGTCGCCCGTGATATAGACGAAATCCGGCTGTGAAATACCGCGTTCCCGCATTTCCTCCGGCGTAACCGGCAGAAAACCGCTCATGCAAATACCTCCCCGTCTTCAATGGTCGGGATACAGGGCGAAAAATACGGATCAATGTGAATCCCGCAGTGGCCGCGCCGGAACAGATACACCACGAACGAATTGAAATGCGCCGCATCCTCATTGTCGTGCAGATAGATCATGCCGTAGCTGCCCGTTGCAACGGATGAAATATGCTGATAGATATGAATGATCTCGCCGACCTCATCTGTGCGGTGATTCGCACAGAACAGCGTCTGCAAAAACGGCATGCCGTTTGCATAGTTCATACTGATGCCGCAGGTATTGCCCTCAATAATCTTCGCGACTTTTGCCATGATGGATGTCTCTGCACCGTCCGGCAGCAGGTCTTCATCCTCTGCCGTTTCGCGGATACAGAGCCAGCCGTGCAGTTCGATCATTATATTCCCTCCAAAAAAAGGCGCAGTGAGCCAAAAAAGCCCACCGCACCTCCATGATGTATTCAGTCGTGTTTGTCACATACCTGTGCTGTTGACCTGGTTGCCCTTTGCCGCGACGCGGAGCTTCCATTCGGTGAGCTCCTGCGGAGACATCAGAACCTTGCGCGGCTTCGCGCCCTCCGAAGGTCCGACAATGCCGCGTTCCTCCAGCTCGTCCACGATGCGTGCCGCCTTGGCATAGCCAAGCTTCAGACGGCGCTGGAGTGCCGTTGTGGAAAGCTGTCCCATATCGACCGCGAGCTCTGCTGCTTTCATGCAGAGCGCTTCCTCGCCGGTCAGCTCGCCGATATCGTCGTCATCCGCAGACGCTTTGTCGCCCTTGGCTGCCGGCGTATTGTTCGCGACCGCTTCAATAATGTCGTTATCATATTCCGAGGTGCCGTTCGATTTGAGGAACGAAACCACTGCTTCGACCTCACCGTCGGAGCAGAAGCAGCCCTGCACACGCTTCGGTTCGCGAGCGCCGTTCGGATAGAACAGCAGGTCGCCGTTGCCGAGCAGCGTCTCTGCGCCGGTGCAGTCAAGGATAATGCGCGAGTCGATCGCGGATTTCACGCTCATACCGATCCGGCTCGGAATATTCGACTTGATCAGACCGGTGATGACGTCTGCCTGCGGACGCTGCGTTGCAATGATGAGGTGAATGCCTGCCGCACGCGCCTTCTGCGCAATACGGATGACCGCCGCTTCCACTTCCTTGCCCACAGTCATCATCAGATCTGCAAACTCATCAATGATAATGACGATCTGCGGGAGCTTTTTCAGGTCGGGCATCTTCTCCGCGATTGCGTTATAGCCCTTGAGATCACGCACGCCGTACTGCGCACAGAGCCCATATCTGCGCTCCATTTCGATCACGGCCCAGTTCAGTGCGCCCGCCGCCTTCTGCGGATCGGTCACGACCGGGATCAGCAGATGCGGCACACCGTCATACGGCTGGAATTCAACGACCTTCGGGTCGATCAGCAGCAGCCGCACTTCTTCCGGTGAGGCATGATAGAGGATACTCATGATAATGGAGTTCGTGCAGACCGACTTACCGGAACCGGTCGTTCCGGCGATGATCATGTGGGGCATCTTTGCGATGTCGCCGACGATCACATTGCCGTCGATATCCTTGCCGACTGCGATCGTCAGCTTGCTTTTGGACTCCTGAAATTCCGGCGATTCAAGGATCTCACGCAGAGAGACCGTGTCCTTCGCGTTGTTCGGAACCTCAACGCCGACTGCCGGCTTTCCGGGGATCGGTGCTTCGATACGAACAGATTTGCCGCCGAGATTCAGACCGATATCATCAGCAAGCGCAGTGATCTTGGAGATTTTCACTCCCGCTGCCGGCTGGATCTCATAGCGTGTGACCGTCGGGCCTCTGCGGATGCCGGTGATGCGCACCGTCACGCCGATGCTCTTGAGCGTATCGACAAGCAGCTCTGCTTTTTCACGGAGCTCAGCCGACTTGTCCGCGTCCTTCGCCTGATTGTCGGCGCGTTTGAGCAGTGTAAGCGGCGGGATCACATACGGAATCTGCGGTTCCTCTTCAAAGAGCGATTCATCCGCATTTTCCTCGTCCTCCGTCATCCACGGCAGAGGATTCGATTCATCGTCCGCATCCGCCTCCGCCTGCTCGATCAGCGAGAGGATCTCTGCCTGTTCCTCGCTGCTCATTTCATTGCTCTCAGAACCGTGCTTGGGCTGTGTGAGAAGCTGATTGATCTCATCTGCTGTCGGTGCAGCGCCGCAGTCGTCGTAAATCGGAACATCCACATCCATATTGCTGACCGGAGACTGCTGAAGCAGCGAACGGTCGAGCATGAACGTGACCTCTTCCATCCGGCGCTCCTCCGCTTTTCTGCGTCTGCGCTTTTTGCCACCGTTCTCAGGCTCCTCCTCAGCAGGAACCTCTGCGGGGATTTCCTCTTCCTGCTTCTTCTTCCGGCTCGCGCGCTCAAAATGCGGGAAAAATCCTTCCTCCGGCTTTTCCTCCAAAAGCGTCAGCTGCTCATATTCCTCATCGTCCTCGTATTCCTCTTCCTCATCATCCTCCTCGTCGTAATAGTCCATGTAGTCGTCAAATTCGCGCGTCGCAAGACGGACGATCTGACGCCAAAACCATACAAACGGGCTGCAAAGCATCTGAACGAATTCACCGATGCTCTTGTTCGTCAGCAGAAGCAGCATGACGATCACCAGCATGAGGACAATGATCTTTGCACCGATATCGCCGAGAAACGCGGTCAGCGGGATCGCGATGACGCCGGAGATCAGTCCGCCGCCGCGCAGCTCCTTGCCGCTTTCGTAAAGATGTGTCACGGTTGACCAGAAGGACTCATACCATGCAGGATCAATCGTCTGTTCCTGTGACTGAGCGATCGGATCACCGAAGAAGATCTGCATTGTAGTCGAACAGAACACTGTCAGCAGCACACCCCAGATTGCTCTGCCGGATGCCTGCTTGCGGCGATCCTGCCCGATCAGATAGCCCGTATAGAAGAGGATGAACGGCACCAGAAAAATGCCGATGCCGAAAAAGCCAAGCAGACCGTTATGCATCACGCTCCATGCCTTCGTGCCTTCCACAAGCGCAAGAATCGCAATGAGCACGCCGGCTGCCGTCAGGATCACAGACCAGAACTGATTCGTCTGCGGACGGGAGGCAGCTGTGGATTTCGGCGGCGCGGCGGGGGCTGTCTTTTTCGGTTCGGCAGCAGCCTTCGTGCGCTTTGCAGGCGCCTTCTTTGCAGGTGTTTTCTTCTTCGCTGCACCGGTTTTTGCAGTGCTTTTTTTCGTTGCCATGCTAAAAACCCTTTCTCTTGTATCAGAAGCCGTCTGCATCATAGGGAGACAGCTTTTCACAATGCTGCGGTTATCTCTTTCTCAGAACTCCTTATTTTGCAAAGGCGAGCCAGTAAACAAACGTGCCGATGCTCACAAGGAATGTGTAGATCGAAAAAACAATGAAATTATCCGAGCGGATCAGCCACTTGACCAGATTGATCGCCAGAACACCGACGACTGCCGCGACCACAAAGCCAACCGCTGCTGCCGGAACATTGACCTCCAGCTTACCGCCCATCAGATCCATCAGCTCGGACAGACATCCGCCGAGGATCGCCGGGATGCCGAGCACAAAGGAATACCGCACTGCCGTTTCCTTGTCGAGACCGCGGAACAGACCGCCGCTGATCGTGGAACCGGAACGCGAAACGCCGGGGAACAGTGCCGCGCACTGGAACAGACCGATCACGACAGCGTCCGGCACGGTGATATCGCCCGCTGTTTTCTTGGAATTGCGGATACGGCTCGCAAAAAACAACTCAATGGATGTGAACAGGAAGCAGCAGCCAAGAATCGGAAGCGTAACATTTTCAAAGACATCCTTGATCAGATAGAACGGCACCAGCAGCACCAGCGAAATCATCAGCATGATAATCATGCGGCGCTCGGGATTCATCGTGCTCCACTTGAACTTTCCCTTGAAGATATCGCCGACCATTGCGAAGAATTCCTTGATCAGCGCCCAGATCGTGTCCCAGAATGCAATACAGACCGCCACAAGCGTTCCAAGATGCAGGATCACCAGCAAAAATGTGCCTTCCTCCACTGACTGCCCGGAAATTTCCTGATAGAGCTTGATATGACCGGAACTGGAAACCGGCAGAAACTCCGTCAGACCCTGGATGATCGCCTGTACAATTGCATCAATAATTGACATAATACCCTCCGAAAACGTATAGATTTCACCATTGTCATATTGAGATGGCTATACTTATATATCATACCATAATTTCCCGATGATGTCAAGGCATCTCCCGCCGGCACACACGAAAATCTTTTCCCCCTCCCCCGCAAAATTTGGAACGATAGACGAAATACGGTATATCCCATACTATATATATAATTTGGTTCTGCAAATACGAAATGCAGCATATCCTCTTCCGAAAGGAGATGCTGCACCATGCGATCGTTCAATCTGTTTCTCTGGCAATGGATCCTCCCCTGTCTGCTGACAGTCGCCGCCGTGATCTGCGGAATCCGTCTGCGCGGCGAACCCCTCCGGCATTTCGGGCGCCTGCTCCGCGGGACATACGGCACCGTTTTCCGGCGCAGCACTGCCCCCGAACAAAAACAAATCTTCGCCTCTGCGCTCGCCGCAACAATGGGAACGGGCAATCTCGTCGGCACAGCGCTTGCCCTGATCACCGGCGGTGCGGGCGCTGTGTTCTGGATGTGGATCTCGGCGCTGCTCGGCATGGTGCTGGTCTGTGCGGAAAACAGACTCGCAGCAAAATACCGGCGTGGAACAGTCCGCGGCACGCTCGCCTACCTCCGGTACGGACTCCGCAGCAAACCGCTTGCGCTCCTGTTTGCAGGATTCTGCACCGTTTCCGCACTCGGCATGGGAACTGCCGTGCAGAGCAGTACGATCGCGGAGGCATGCAGTACATACGGCATTCCGCGTGCTATAACCGGCGCGCTGACCGCAGCGCTGTTTGCAGTCATTCTCCTTGGCGGCAGAGAACGCATCGGCAAAACGGCTGTCTGCATCATGCCCCTGATCTGCGGCGGCTACCTGCTCGGCTGTTTTCTGCTGATCGCAAAGCATGCGGCATATCTCCCCGCAGCCCTCTCCGCAATCTTTCGCGAAGCATTCGGGCTCCGAGCGATCGGCGGCGGGTTTTCCGCAGCAGTTCTGATACAGTCGGTTTCGGTTGGTCTGCGGCGCGGTATTTTCTCCAATGAAGCCGGACTCGGCAGCTCAGCGATGCTCCATGCGGACTGCGGCTCTGCACAGGAACAATGGGCCGCGGCTGAGGTATTTGCAGATACGGTCATCTGCTGCACAGCGACTGCGCTCGCGATCCTCACCGTACCCGCACTCGACCGTTCGCAGTTCACAAACGGCACCGCCCTGCTGACTGCTGCATTTTCCGCAGGATTGGGACAATACGCCGGAATATTTGTCTCCGGCGCGACTGTTCTGTTCGCCTTTGCGACCATGATCGGATGGTTTCCGTGCGGGCTGACATCTGCGGGATATCTCTTCGGGGAACGCATCCGACCGTTTTTCGCTATGGGCTGTATCCTTTCTGCATTCGGCGGCGCTCTCGGCAGTCCGGATTGGATCTGGACGCTCTGCGATCTCTGCAACGGATGCATGGCGCTTCCAAATCTCGCGGCGCTCCTGCTTCTGCATCCGAAACAGTCAAAGCACTTGACAGAATCGGCAGAATGTGATATACTATATCAGTAATGATGCCGCTGTGGTGAAACTGGCAGACACAAGGGACTTAAAATCCC
>JAFZPL010000052.1 GCA_017550355.1 Oscillospiraceae bacterium
CCGTCATCCATGCGGAATACACGGTCGGCCTGTGCTGCGATATTCAGATCATGCGTGATGAGCAGCAATGCCTGATTGTATTTCTTCACAGATTCCTTCAGAATGTTGATGATCTCCTGCGAATTGCGGCTGTCAAGGTTTCCGGTCGGCTCGTCCGCGAGAATGATATCCGGCTTGTGGATCAGCGCACGGACAAATGCCACACGCTGCTGCTGACCGCCGGAGAGTTCGTGCGGGAAATTCCTGCGCTTGGATTCCAGTCCCGTCATGCGGAGCAGTTCGCCCAGATATTCGTAATCCGGTTCGGCAGAATCCAGATTCATCGGCAGGACGATATTTTCCTCCACCGTCAGCACCGGAATCAGATTGTAATTCTGGAAGATGAAGCCGATCTTCCGTCTGCGGTAAACTGCGAGGGCATCGTCGCCCTGTTTGGTGATGTCATAGCCGTCAATGCGGACGCTGCCCGAATCCGGCGGCATCAGTGAACCGATCACATTCAGCAGGGTGGTCTTTCCGCTGCCGCTTTCACCCGTGACCGCCGCAAAGACACCGCTGTCCAGTGTGAAATTGACATTATCGAGTGCCTTGACTGCCGTTTCTCCCTCGCCGAACTGTTTATTCAGATTTTCTACTATTACAAGATGCTGTTCCATAAGGAAACCTCCCTTTTGATTTGCTGCATTTATTATATCATAGAAACCTTACGCGAAAGTGACGAAATCTTACAATTGATGAATTTTGGCGTGTTGCATAAAACAGCATCTGATTTTTGTGCGATATGCCGATCGCATTGGCGCTGTGTTCAGGGCGAGTTTCGACGAAACAGGTTCCCGAAGTAAAAAAACCGAATCCTCCGGGGTGTCGGGGGATTCGTTTGATCTGTTATTTCGGCTTCATAGTTATTGCGCGGCGTATGATTGAAGAAATGCAAGCAGCTTCACCACATCGAATACATTGACAAAACCGTCGGAGTCAAAATCCGGATCATGGTTCAGGATTGCAGCAATCTGGTCGTCAGTCAGCTCGTTGTTTTCTGCAAGAAACCGCGCAAGCAGCACCGCATCTGCAACAGAAAGCGTGTGATCATTGTTATAATCGCCGTTCAGCGCTGTAAAAGGCGCCGTTGTCGCCGCAGTTGTCGGTTTATCGCCCAGCATCTTGATAAATCCGTTGTAGATGCCCTTGGTGAACACATAGGTCATCTGGAGTTTCCCCGCGTCATCTTTCGCAGAATTGAGGAAGGTGTCGTATGCAATGCCGTCATCCACATAGGCGATGCCGATCGGATAGAAATCGCCCGGTTGTGCATTTTCGGGGATGATGAAATCCAGCGTGAATAAACTGCCGCTTCCCAGTGCGATATCATCCGAAGAATACGCATAATAAGCAAGCTGTCCTTCTTCCAACATTGCAGAGCCTGTTGTGAAATTGCTGACAGCTTTGCCCGGCGTTACGACATCGCCGTTCCGGTCTGGCTGGAGTGTGAGCCGTGTATCATAAAAAATGTGGAATTTCAGGCAGTTGATTGGTTCAGCTGCGTCCGTAACACTGCAATAGATCCGCTGCACTTTGCCATGTGAATTTTCCGGTTCCAGTCCGAGCTTGTCAAAATACACCATGATGCCGCCGTCATAATCCTTTGGATCGATCCTGGGGCAATTCCATTCCGGCGGCTGCACCCAGCGCGTCCGGTCGTAGGGAACCTCTGCGTCATCCTGTTTGTTGAAGGGATTTTCTAAATGCAGCACAGTCTCAGAAGCAGTTGTTTCAGCAGGCTGATCTTCTGCGGCAGCCGGAAACGACGGAAGGACATGATTCGCTGACTGTATCATCCCAATTGTCAGGGTGACTGACAGCATTGCGGCGATCATCTTATGCTTACTCATGATTGGATTCCTCCGTTTGATAGTCAGGTGCTTTTTGATCGTCATTCCGCAGCAAGGCAAGAATGCCCTTGGCTGTCCGCAGTTCTGCGTCTTTGAAATGGTTCCCGTCATTGAGTTCAAAAACAGTATCAATGCCGATACTTTTATAATATGCTGTGATGGCCTCCGTGTTTTCCTGAACGGTTTTCAGTAACGGATGTTTTGTGTTCTTCTCAGCATCTCCAAGAGAAAGGTAGAGATGAGCTGGCATGTTCGGCATGGGATGTGTCTGCACATATTCGGCGAAATGCGGATACCAGAGTGAGCCGGACATACTTGCCGCACGGTCAAATATCGTGCATTGACAGAGTGCATACAGTGCAAATAATCCTGCAAGAGAGTATCCCGCGATGCCGGTGAAACAGGGTTCTCCGCTGATCATGTTCAATGCCTGCGGAATGATCTCCGCACAAAGCAAATCAAGATATTGGTCTGCGCCGCCCGAAAACGGAGCATCCTTTTTGTTCAGCGGCGGGCATTCCCACGGTGTCATATCGCTGTTCCATTGCAGCTGACTGACAATCAGCAAATTGAGATCCGGACAGCGCAGTTCCCGCAAATGATGCAGGATCGCATCGCCGTGATCGGTATACGTATTCAAAACAATCAGCGGCTGATCGTTCTGCTGTGCAGGATAAAGCGCAGCGGTTCTGCCGCTGACCGTGAACAGTTCTTTTTTCATAGTTGGGACTCCGTATTCTGTTGTGTTGTTTTGATTATAGCACAGTTTGAACAGAAATGCTAGCCCGTATCTGATTTTCGTTGCATTATTTCTGTTGTGTGCTGCATGAAATGCTTTCAAAAAGATTCTGAAAAAATCTTTTTCGTTTTTTGTGACCGTTTCTTTTCGGAATCCGTCATATATGGTGAAGGGGCAAGAAAGACGTTCGGAAATCCCTACGATCGTATGAACGCTGGCGTGAGCTGCAGAAGCGACAGCACCTATTAAAAACGAAAACTTATATATGTATCTGAAAGGAAGTATTATTATGAAAAAGTCTGTCATTCTGTTCACTGCTCTTGCAGCATCCATGATCCCGTTCTCCGCATTCTCCGTTTCCGCAGCCGAGGAGACCGCAAATATCCATATCAAGATCACACTCGATGAGACCGTTCTTGATAAAGACATCACTGTGAAGGATACCAACAATGACGGCAAGCTGACCGTTGAAGATGCGCTGTATACGGCACACGAGCAGTTCTATCCGGGCGGTGCAGCTGCAGGATACAGCGATGAACTCATCTGGGGAAAGCCGTGCAGCGGCGGTTATTCCCTGATCAATCCGGACGAATATCCGCTGGAAGAACGTCCGTATAACGACCGCGTTGAGATCCGCGACGGCGATGTCTTTGACTGGAGCATGCATTGCTACAATACCGATTCCTATGCGCTTTATACGGAGTTCAACGGAACAAGCTGCATTGAGGAACCGGTAGCGCAGGGCACAAAGATCATCTTTAACGCAGTTCACCATACGCATACTGAGGCCGGAACCGAAAAGGTGGAGGGCGTCGAAATTCTGATTAACGGGCAGAAGACCGGAATCAAGACCGACAAAAACGGTGAAGCAGAGATTTCGCTGGATACCGTCGGCACATACACGATCACCGCTGACCTTTCGCAGTTTGAAACCGTTTTCAACAACAAATTCACATACAAGGTTGTTCCGGCAGACACCATCACCTATACGCATATCATCATTGAGCCTGTGAAGGACGAATATCCGGCTGTAAACTGCGATCTTACTGTTTCGGATTTTGACGGTGACGGCAGACTGACCACAGACGATGCACTCCGCCTTGCTCACCGCTATTACGGCGAACCCGACGCGGAGAAAACGAAGCTCGGACAGAATATGATCTGGGGCCAGAGCGGAAAATTCATCTGCGAAGTGTTTGACGGCGAAAAGCTGATCTGGTCGGGCAGTGCTGTTGAGAAGAATTCCGAGAGCTATGAACTGAAAGAAGCAGGCTGCACTGTGCGTTTCCGCGTGAAGGATGAGGAAACCAAGCCGGCACAGACCAAAGCAGCAGAAACCGCATCCACCGCAGCACAGACTGAGGCTGCAAAGACCGTTTCCACCGCAGCACAGACTGAGGCTGCAAAGACCGTTTCCACCGCGGCACAGACTGAAGCTGCAACAGCAGCGAATATCACCGCAGCTGTGCAGAACAATGTTACGAAGCTCCCGGCCAATGCACCCGCAAACGCAGCACCGGCATCAGTCATTACTTCCGACAACGTGAAGACGACCGGCGCGAAGACCGGCGACGATATGCCCGTCGCAGCACTGGCATTTGCAGGTCTGGCAGCAGCAGGCGGCGGCATTGCAGTCTTCCGCAAGAAGTTCTGATCTTTGGCTTAATGTAGTTCCATCCTTTAAATATACACTTTGCGCATTGCTGTGCGTTCACGGCAATGCGCTTTCTTTGTAAAAAACAGTCCGGAAATGCGTCTTCCGGACTGTTTGTTTCATGATTCTGTCTTTTTTCTGCGCGGAGCACGCTTCGGTTTTTCCTGCGCCGCTGTACGCGCCTCCAGAACCTCGATGCGTGTTGTAAGCTCGCTGAGCTGTGCCGCAACGGGATCGGGAATATTGATCTGGTCGAGATCCTGCACGCGCACGCCGTTCATGCGCACCACTCTTGCGGGAACGCCGACCGCCGTCGCATTTGCGGGAACCTCCTTGAGCACCACAGCGCCTGCGGCGATCTTTGCATTATCGCCGACATGAAACGGCCCCAGTACCTTTGCACCTGAACCGACTGTCACGTTGTTGCCGAGTGACGGGTGACGCTTGCCGTGATCCTTGCCCGTGCCGCCGAGCGTGACGCCCTGATAGATCGTGCAGTCGTCGCCGACGACTGCAGTCTCGCCGATCACGACGCCCATGCCGTGGTCAATAAAGAGCCGCCTGCCGATCCGCGCACCGGGATGGATCTCGATGCCCGTGAAGAAACGTGCCGTCTGCGAAACGATCCGCGCCAGCGTCGGCTTGTGATGCAGCAGCAGCTTGTGGGAGAGCCGGTATGCCAGCACCGCGTGCAGTCCGGAGTAGGTCAGCAGGATCTCAACGGAATTCCGCGCAGCCGGATCCCGGTCGCGGATGACCTCCACCTCTTCGCGGATGCGGTTCAGAATATTCATCGCTGCCTCCTCATTTGTATGGGTTGATGTCCTTCCAGAAATGCATCAGATATTCCGTTCCGGACCAGACTGTCAGCACAGCCGCGATCCAGAACAGTACAGAGAGCACCGTCTCAATGACCGAGTAAAGCGATTCCGAGCCGATGCCGAAGAATCCGAAATCAAGCCGCAGCGACCAGTAAAGCAGCGCCGCAACCAGTGCAGTCATGGTGAACGCGGTCTTGAGCTTGCCGGCAAATCCTGCCGGTACGACTGTTCCTTTTTCCGCTACAACGAGTCTGAGCGCGGAAACCATGAATTCCCGCGCAAGTATCAATAAAAATACGACGATATGCACCTTCTGCTGATGCAGCAGACACGCCATCGCGCCGACAACCAGCACCTTGTCTGCAAGCGGATCAAGAAATTTTCCGAAATCCGTGATCTGGTGATATTTTCGGGCAAGTCTGCCGTCAATCGCGTCTGTCACCGATGCAGCAACGAATATCCACATCGCCACGAAATAATGTGCGGGGATATCCCAATAGAAAAACAATACAAAGACCGGTACGAGCAATATACGCGCCAGTGTCAGTTTATTCGGCGTATTCAAGCTCCGATCACCTCACCAATCATATCATAAATATTGTCAGTCTCCAGCAGTCTTACGCGCACAAACTGTCCTGTCTGCCAGCCCTCGCTGCCGCTGCCTTCGATGAGCAGTCTGCCGTCGACATCCGGTGCATCCGCAGCCGTCCGCGCCAGCCAGACCGCATTTTCTTCGTCATAGCCCTCGATCACGGCATCTGTCTCCGTGCCGATCCGTGCCTGATTGAGCTCCGCGGCAATCTGCATCTGCTGTTCCATGAGCAGTTCAGCGCGGTGTTCGCGGATCTCCGGTTCAATCTGATCCGGCATTTTTGCGGCGAGCGTGTGCTCCTCCTCAGAATATGCGAAGCAGCCCATGCGGTCGAAGCGCATTTCCTGTACGAATTCGCTCAGTTCGTTGAATGCGTCCTCCGATTCGCCGGGGAAGCCGACCAGAAGTGTTGTGCGGATGACGATATCCGGGATCCGCGCCCGGAGTTTTCGGATCAATGCCCGCAGCGATGCCTGATCACAGCCGCGCCGCATTGCTTTGAGAACGCCGTCGTTGCAGTGCTGCATCGGGATATCCAGATACTTGACGATTTTCGGCTCATTGGCGATGGTTTCGATCAGCTCATCCGTGATGCGTTCGGGGTAGCAGTACAATACACGGATCCAGCGGAAGCCTTCGATCGCGCAGAGCTGTTTCAGCAGCGCGGGCAGACGGTTCTCGCCGTAAAGATCCTCGCCGTAGCGCGTTGTGTCCTGTGCGATGACTGCAAGCTCGGTCACGCCGGATTTTGCAAGCATCTCTGCCTCACGGAGTACATCCTCCTGCGGCACAGAGCGGTATTTTCCGCGGATCGCGGGGATCGCACAGTAGGCACAGCCGTTGGAGCATCCCTCCGCAATTTTAAGATATGCGAAAAAGGGCAGCGTTGACAGTATCCGCTCGCCGGTCAGGGGCATATTGCATTTCGGTGCAAACTGCATGACACGCTCTCCGCCGGTCATGCGGGCGAGGATCGTGCAGATCTCCGGCTGATCGCCGATGCCGACGATCGCGTCAAGTTCCGGAAACTGTTCTGCGACCTCTTCGCGGTAACGCTCCGCGAGACAGCCCGTTGCCAGTAAAAACCGGAGCGAGCCGGATTCCTTGAGATGCGCGAGCTCCAGGATGGTGTCGATCGCTTCCTCCTTTGCAGCCTGGATAAAGCCGCAGGTGTTCACGATCGCGATCTCTGCATCCTCGGGTGACGGCACGATCTCATAGCCGCCCTCCCGCAGCAGATGCAGCATCCGCTCGGAATCCACTAAATTCTTGGCACAGCCAAGCGATACCAAACAAACGGTCATTCCCTTTTGCCTCCGTGTTCATGGGGTACATTGCATGCCGGATCATTCCTCTTCGCTGAAATAATCTTCCAGCGCAGTCCGGATATCGGCATAATCAAAGCCGCGCCGGATGAGCGATGCGGTTACAAGCTCCCTTGCGTGACGGTCGTCCGGATCGGTCAGCCGCTGCGCATACTTCTTTTTCAGCAGCACAGAAAGCTGTTCCTGCACGGATTCCGTTTCCGCATAGGGTGCGAGGGCATCCTCGATCTCATCGCTGCTCAGCCCGCGCTTCCGCATTTCGGCAGCGGCGCGGTGCAGTCCGTATTTCCGCGATACGATGTATAGCTCTGCAAGCTGTGCGGCATACCGTGCATCATCCAGCACACCGTATTCCGTCAGGCGGGCGATCGCTCTTTGTGAAGCAGTCTCGTCTGCCTTCTGCGCAGCCATCAGCTTGTCATAAAGCTCGCGTGAGGAGTATCCGCGGCGGTCGAGCAGATGCAGCGCATATTCAAAGGTGCGCCGGTCTGCTGCCGCCTGCCGGATCTCCGCAATGCGCTGCAGCGGGAGGTCGTCTCCGACGCGCAGCGCAAACTGTGCGAGGATATCGCTGTGAAGATAAAGCCCCTTGCCGTTTTCAAATTTCACGGCAAAGATCTTTTCCTTCCAGAGCGCGATGGATATGATTTTCATACTGAAAATTACTCTTCGCCTTTTTCGCCGAGATCCTCCGGCGTGAATTCTTCAAAGTTCGCGTCGCCGCCGGGGATATCCGCGTCACTGAGAACAGCGTCGGTCTCTGCGGCAGCCTGGGCAGCCTTCTGCTTTGCCTGACTGACGGCGGCATCCTTCTTGTTCTTCTTGGAAGCGAAGATGAGGTCTTCCTTCTGGTCGAGGATCTTCTGTTCGATCTCCGCCGCAAATGCGGGATCTGCTTCGAGAATGCTCTTCACGGCTTCTCTGCCCTGACCGAGCTTGCGCTCGCCGTAGCTGAACCACGATCCGCTCTTGTGGATGATGTCGAGATCGGTCGCGAGGTCAAGGATCTCGCCGATCTTGGAGATACCCTTGCCATACAGCATATCGAATTCGCATTCCTTGAACGGCGGTGCGACCTTGTTCTTGACGATCTTTACTCTCGTGCGCGAGCCGATGATTTCCGCGCCGTCCTTGATTGCTTCACCCTTGCGGACTTCCATGCGGACGGATGCGTAAAATTTCAGCGCTCTGCCGCCGGTCGTAGTTTCAGGGTTGCCGTACATGACGCCGATCTTCTCACGAACCTGGTTGATGAAGATGGCAACGCAGTTCGACTTGGAGATGATGGAGGTCAGCTTGCGCATGGCCTGCGACATGAGACGGGCGAGCATGCCGACATGGGAATCGCCCATTTCGCCTTCGATTTCAGCCTTCGTGGTCATTGCCGCGACGGAGTCCAGCACGATTACGTCGATTGCACCGGAGCGCACCAGTGCTTCTGCGATCTCCAGTGCCTGTTCACCGCTGTCCGGCTGCGAAACAAGGAGATTGTCGATGTTTACGCCGAGTGCTTTTGCGTAGACCGGATCCAGTGCATGTTCCACGTCGATGAATGCTGCTTCGCCGCCCTTTTTCTGTGCCTCTGCGATGACATGCAGTGCGACGGTCGTCTTACCGGAACTTTCCGGTCCGTAGATCTCGATGATGCGTCCGCGCGGCACACCGCCGATGCCCAGTGCCATATCCAGCGTGAGCGAGCCGGTGGAGATCGACTCCACATTCATCTTGGGCGCTGCACCGAGACGCATAACGGTGCCGGCGCCGTACATCTTTTCGATCTGTGCGATCGCGTTTGCAAGCGCCTTCTTGCGGTCCTCCGCATTGAAGACAGGCGCGAATTCAGGTGCCTTTTTCTTGAGCTCTTTTGCCATTGCCATCGTTCCTTTCCGGTATCGTTTTCGGGTTGATATCAGGGTGTTCTGTTTCCCCCTGCACCCATATTATACCGTTTCAGTTATCCAGAATGAGAATATCTGGATGCGAGTCAAAACTTTTTATATCCGAGGATCACGCGCTCGATGCCTGCGGCATCCGGAATGATCCCGATTTCTTCAAAGCCCTGGTTCCGCATGATCGCGGCAACGTCCTGCGCCTGTCCCATGCCGGCTTCGTAGCAGAGTATGCCGCCGATGCGGAGCGCATCTTTCCAGAGCTTTGTGATATTGCGGTAATAATCCAGCCCGTCCTCGCCGCCGAACAGCGCCGCTGCGGGTTCATGTGCAACCTCCGGCTGCAAATGCTGCATATCCTCCGCTGTGAGATAGGGAGGATTGCAGACAATGAGATCCAGGTCGTGAAACTGTGCGGCTGTCTGCGGATCCAGTACGTCGCCTTTCCGGAGATCGGCGTCCAGTCCGAGCAGCTTTGCATTTTCCAGTGCATAGCGAAGCGCGTCGTCACTCAGCTCAATGCCCGTGACATGCAGATCGTTCCGCTGTGACTTCAGTGCCAGCGCAATGCAGCCGCTGCCGGTGCAGAGATCGACCGCGTGCAGCCCTGTTTTGCCGCTGATCCGGCTGAGCACGGCGTCCACGAGTGTTTCGGTGTCCTGCCGCGGAGAGAGCACGCCCTCGCCGACTTTGAACGGCAGCCCGTAAAATTCCCAGTAATTGAGCAGATACTGCAGCGGTTCATGCTGTGCGCGGCGATGTGCGATTGCCTCTGCTTCTGCCGCGTCCGGATGATCCTCCGCGATCCACTGTGCCTCCAGCGCAGCATTTTCAATGCCCGCCGCTTCCAGAATCGCGGTCAGGCGCTGCCGGAGCTGAAAGTCATCCCTCACCATTCGTCGTCTTCCAGATTATCCGGAATGCAGGGCGTCATTGCCGCAATCGCGCATTCGATCTGTGCGGCGTTGGGCTCTTTGGTGGTGATGCGCTGGATCCAGAGTCCCGGCGCAGAGAGAATTTTCGTAAACAGATTCTGATAGCGTCCCGCAATGCGGATCAGTTCATAGCTCACGCCCATGATGACCGGCAGCAGGCAGAAGCCGAACACGACGCGCTGCCATGTGACATCGTAGGGATTGAAGCAGCCGAAGAAAATGCTGATGAGGAGCACGAGGAAAATGAAACTCGTGCCGCAGCGCGGATGGAACCGGCACTGTTTTTTCACGTTGTCGACAGTCAGCGGGAGCGCCGCTTCAAAGCAGGCGATCGTTTTGTGCTCCGCGCCGTGATATTCATAGGTGCGGCGGATGCTCTTCATGCAGCCTGTAAACGCCATATAGCCGACGAAGATCGCCATTTTCACGACACCCTCCGCGCAGGAGCGGATGATCCGGCTCTCGGTCAGGGGCTTGATGAGTCCCACGACAAAACGCGGAAGATAGAGGAACAGCAGCAGCGAGATCGCAAGCGAAAAGATCACGACCAGCACCATCAGCGCGTTGTAGATCTTGTCGCCGCATTTTTCCTCCACCCATTTTTCAAACTTGGACGGCTCCTCGTATTCGTAGTTTTCCGATGCCTTCTGAAGGTAATCCCAGCGTTTTTTGATGATCTCGTCATCAGGCACGGGCAGGGGTGTATAGTCCTTTTCGCCCTCGTGTTCCTTGTTTTTCTTTTCGCAGTATTCCGGATACCACTTGGCGAAAGCTGCTTCCTGCTCTGCGGGCTCCAGCTTGTCGATTTTTTCGTGCTTGCGCCATCCGCAGTAATCGTCGACAGCCTCGTCCATCTGCTTTTCCGCCGATTTCATCATGCAGCGGTAGCCGTCGATCATCGACAGGACAAAGTTCACGCAGCCGCGCAGAAGCGGGATGCGGTTATACCATTTCGGCTTGAGACGCTGCTTGCCGGTTTTGGGATCGGTCATGAATTCCGCGGGGATATCCCATGTTTCCACGTCGATATCGCCGTTCGGAAGACGGCACGCCATCGCGCCGCGGAACGCGCCCTTCATCATCACGCCCTCGATGAGCGCCTGTCCGCCGATCTTGGATTTATGTGCGTATTCTGCTTTCGCCGCGGACTGTTCCGCTTTTGTATCGTGTGTTTCAGCCAAAGTGTTTCTTCCCTTCCTGAGATTATGTGCCGAAGATCAGTAACATGCCCATTGCGGCGATGCCGGCAAGAAAGAGCATGATGAGCAGCGTGCCTTTGCTGACCGCGGCAGATTCGATGTAATGCTCCGGGTTCTCCGGATCAATTTTGATCTGCACGGTCTCGCCGGTATTGTGGCTGGGCTTCGGTGAATAGGAGGTGACTTTGCCCTCGTAGAAATTTCCGTTGTATTCATAGGCGTACACGGGCGCATAGAGCGTCACGGCTTCGCCTGTTTTCGGTTTCGTGGCTGTGGTTTCCGCGAGCCGCGCCACCTTTGCGGTCACGGGGATCTTGCAGCGGAGACGGTTCATGATGATGACCGTGAGCATGACAGCCAGTGCGCCGCCCGCGAGCAGCACCACAATGATGCCTGTGACGACATTGGAAAAGCGGTTTGTGCGGTGTCCTGCGTTGGTCACGGCAAGCATTGCCGGAAGCAGCCCCGGGAACTGTAAGACAGTGTTCATGGTGTCCTCCTAAAAGAGCAGCGAAAGAACCAGATAAACGCCCGCTGCCGCAAGCAGCTCAAAGAACAGCCCGGTCCAGAGGAGGAGACGGCTGCGTTTCTGTTTATCGCGGCACTGTTCGGGATTGGCCGGATCAATATAGACCGTGACCTTCTGCCCGACCTCGTAATGCTGTTCGGTGTAGGCAGTGCTCTGGAACGTGTAATGCTTATCCTCGTAATGATAGCTGTATTCGGGCGCATAGAGCTTTCCGCTCTTCCCGCCCTTGGAAACGTCATTCCGCATGATCTCTGCTTCGACGGGTGTATTGCAGCGGAACTGTTTCCGAAAATATCGCATGAGCATCGCAGTGCCGATAATGCCGCAGAACAGCGCCAGCACGCCGCCGGTGAGTCCCTTGGCATCGCTGTCCAGGATATTGACGCCGATTCGTCTTCCGTCTGATACTATTAGAGCCAGCATGGTCAGATTACCGCCTTTCCGGATACACAGCCGATTTTCATGTTCAGACTTCCTGAATCTGCGTCTTCGGCTTCTGGGCAGGCAGCGTGATGATGACTGTCGTGCCGACGCCTTCCTCGCTTTCGAGTTCGAGAGAGCCGTGATGCATGGTCACAATTTCGTCCGCAACGGCAAGTCCGATGCCGGAGCCGCGTCTTGTGTGGTTTGGCTTATAGAATTTCGTCTTGACCTTTGCAAGGTCGGACGCCTTGATGCCGCATCCCGTGTCCTGCACAACGATGCGCACAGCGTTGTTATCCTCGGCAGCTTCCGCCGTGATATGGACAGAGCCGCCTTTGTCGGAATACTTGATCGCGTTGTCGATCACGTTGATGAAGACCTGACGGATGCGGTTTTTGTCGCCGTAGAC
>JAFZPL010000053.1 GCA_017550355.1 Oscillospiraceae bacterium
CAGAAGCGCAAGATTTCCGTCGGCGACAAGATGGCTGGCCGTCACGGAAACAAGGGTGTTGTCTCCCGTATTCTTCCGGAAGAGGATATGCCGTTCCTCGAAGACGGCACACCGCTTGATATCTGCCTGAACCCGCTGGGCGTCCCGTCCCGTATGAACATCGGTCAGGTGCTTGAAGTCCATCTCGGCATGGCGGCAAGAGCGCTCGGCTGGCACATCATGACGCCGGTCTTCGACGGCGCACATGAAGGCGATATCCGCGATTGCTTCCGTCTTGCACAGGAACTCAACGACGAATTCAACGCGCAGAAGAAGGAAGAGACCTTCACGCTCGCTCCGATGCAGAAGGTCATCGACACCCACTCCATCCCGCTTTCCGAAGACGGCAAATTCACCGTCTACGACGGCAGAACCGGTGAGAAATTCGACAACCGCGTCACTGTCGGCTATATGTACTACCTCAAGCTCCACCACCTCGTTGACGATAAGATCCACGCACGTTCCGTCGGCCCGTACTCGCTGGTCACACAGCAGCCTCTGGGCGGTAAGGCACAGTTCGGCGGTCAGCGTTTCGGTGAAATGGAAGTCTGGGCGCTGGAAGCTTACGGCGCAGCATACACCCTGCAGGAGATCCTCACGGTCAAGTCTGACGATACGACCGGCCGTGTGAACACCTACGAAGCGATCGTCAAGGGACAGAACGTCCCGACACCGGGCATTCCGGAATCCTTCAAGGTGCTCATCAAGGAAATGCAGTCTCTCGGTCTGGATGTCCGCGTGCTCGATGAGGACGGTCAGGAGATCGACCTCAAGATGAACTTCGACGACGATATCCCGCAGAACAGCAAATCCGATACGGGCAGCGACGAGCTGATGGAAGCAAATGTCGGTACCGAGGAAGAGATGCAGCGTGCCGGCTTCAACACTGCCGAGTACGGTCAGGATACTGAGACCTCCGAAGTCGAACACGATGAGGATTACGAATCCGGCGACGGCGAGGAGGACGATCTCGATTTTGAATCGAACGATTTTGACGACGATTCTTTCGATGATTCCATGAGCGGCTACGATACCGCACCGCAGAATTTCAGCGACGACGAATGATCCACTGCATATGCGTGTGAAAGGGGATGCGCCCCTTTCATGCGTGTATCTGTGCCAATAATAAGGAGGGAACGAATTGGAATTTACAACCTTTGATTCCATTCAGATCGGACTGGCTTCCCCTGAGCAGATCCTCAAGTGGAGCTACGGCATGGTCGAGAAGCCGGAAACGATCAACTACCGCACCCAGAAGCCGGAGCGCGGCGGTCTTTTCTGCGAAAAGATCTTCGGACCGACAAAGGACTGGGAATGCTACTGCGGCAAGTTCAAAAAGGTTCGCTTCAAGGGACAGGTCTGCCCGACGTGCGGCGTTGAAATCACCCGCGCAAAGGTGCGCCGTGAGCGCATGGGACATATCCAGCTGGCGGCACCGGTCGCACATATCTGGTATTTCAAGGGAACGCCTGCCTGCATCCGTCAGGTACTCGGCGTGATCTCCCAGAAGGATCTGGAAGCGGTCATTTACTTCACACGCTACGTTGTCACCGATCCCGGTGAGCTGAATCCGAACACCGGCGAATACCTCACCGGTCTCGCAAAGCAGCAGGTTCTGACAGAGGAAGAATACAACAAGAAGATGGAGACCATGCCCGGACAGTTCAAGGCTGAGATGGGCGCGGGCGCTATCCTCACGCTGCTGCAGGAATTCTCTCAGGATCGCTACGATAAATTCCGCGACAAGCTGATCGCAGAGGGCAAGCTGAATCTGGAACCAGATCAGCTCGATGCCTGCCGCGAATGTGAGCTTGGACACAACTGCCGCGAATGCACCTTCTGCGACGCCGCAGAGGATGAAGAGTGGCGCAATAACCTCGACATGACCTGCGAGGAGCTCAAGGAAGAGGTTCGCAAGCTCGACGAGAAGAAGCCGAATCAGTCGGCATCCCAGAAGAGCCAGAAGCGCACCAAGCTGCTGAAGCGTCTCGAAATTCTCGAAGCATTCCGCCAGTCCGGCAACCGTCCGGAGTGGATGGTCATGACGATCCTGCCGGTCATTCCGCCGGATATCCGTCCGATGGTCATGCTCGACGGCGGCAGATATGCCACGTCAGACCTGAACGACCTCTACCGCAGAGTCATCAACAGAAACAACCGTCTCCAGAAGATGCTGGAGATGAACGCACCGAGCATCATCATCCGCAACGAAGCCCGTATGCTTCAGGAAGCGGTCGACGCTCTGATCGACAACGGCAGACACGGCAAGGATGTGACCGGTCCGAACAACAGAAAGCTCAAGTCGCTCTCCGATATCCTCAAGGGTAAGCAGGGACGTTTCCGTCAGAACCTGCTCGGTAAGCGTGTTGACTACTCCGGCCGTTCCGTTATCGTTGTCGGTCCGGAACTGAAAATGTATCAGTGCGGTCTGCCGAAGGAAATGGCACTGGAGCTCTTCAAGCCGTTCGTGCTGAAGCGCCTGGTCGACATCGGCAAGCTGCAGAACATCAAGAGTGCGAGAAAGCGCGTGGATACGCCGGATGACGATGTGTGGGATGCACTCGAACACGTTATCAAGGATCATCCGGTGCTGCTGAACCGTGCGCCTACGCTCCACCGTCTGGGCATCCAGGCATTCGAGCCGGTGCTGGTGGAAGGCAGAGCGCTGAAGCTCCACCCGCTGGTCTGTACCGCATTCAACGCGGACTTCGACGGCGACCAGATGGCTGTTCACCTGCCGCTGTCCGCTGAAGCACAGGCTGAGGCACGCTTCCTCATGCTTGCTGCGAACAACCTGCTCAAGCCGTCCGACGGTAAACCTGTCGCGGTGCCGACGCAGGATATGATCCTCGGCTCCTACTACCTCACGATGGTCAAGGACGGCGAGCCCGGCGAGGGCAAGGTCTTCCGCGATGTCGACGAGGCAATGATGGCTTATAACGAGCACTATATCACGCTGCACTCCAAGATCCGCGTCCGCATCACGAAGGAAGGCGCAAACGGCGTCAAGACCGCGCGCATCATCGACTGCACCGTCGGCAGACTGATCTTCAATGAGATCATTCCGCAGGATCTCGGATTCATCGACCGCAGCATTCCCGAAAACGCATTTGAGCTGGAGATCCAGCAGGTCGTCAAGAAGGGCGTGCTCTCCAAGATTATCGACAAGTGCATCAAAGTGCACGGCGTCACCGACACCGCTGAGGTACTGGACAAGATCAAGGCGCTGGGCTACAAGTTCTCCACCCGTTCCGGTCTGACCGTCGCTGTCATCGACGCAGTGATCCCGCCGCAGAAGGCAGAGATCCTCGCAGCAGCAGACGCAAAGGTCGGCGAGCTGAACGAGCAGTATCAGTACGGCTATATCTCCGACGAAGTCCGTTACGAGCAGGTCTGCGGCATCTGGAAGAACGCGACCGATGAGGTCACGAAGGCGCTGGAAGCAAACCTCGACCCGTTCAACCCGATCAACATCATGGCGGACTCCGGTGCGCGTGGTTCCATCAACCAGATCCGTCAGCTCGCGGGTATGCGCGGACTGATCGCAAACACCTCCGGTGCGACGATCGAAATTCCGGTTCGTTCCAATTACCGTGAAGGTCTGAACATTTCCGAATACTTCATCTCCAGCCGTGGCGCCCGTAAGGGTTTGGCAGATACCGCGCTCCGTACTGCGGACTCGGGTTATCTGACGCGCCGTCTGGTCGACGTTTCGCAGGATGTCATCATCCGTGAGATCGACTGCGGTTCCACGGAGGGCATTGAGGTCTACACCATCAACGACGGTCAGCGTGACCAGGAAACACTCGAAGAGCGTCTGATCGGCAGATATCTCGTTGAGGATCTGCGCGACGAGGCACACGAGCTGTTCATCCCGAAGACACGCGCCATGACCGCGGCAGATGCAGAAAAGATCGTCAAGGCGGGCTTCACCCGCGTGACCATCCGCTCCGTGCTCGGCTGTAAGGCAAGAAAGGGTGTCTGCGCGAAGTGCTACGGCATCAACCTCGCAAACGGCAACCTCGTCTCCGTCGGTGAAGCAGTCGGTATCATCGCGGCACAGTCCATCGGTGAGCCTGGCACACAGCTGACGATGCGTACCTTCCACACGGGCGGTATCGCGAACGCAGAAGATATCACACAGGGTCTTCCGCGTGTTGAAGAACTGTTTGAAGCAAGAAGACCGAAGAACGGTGCAATCCTTGCAAAGACCAGCGGTATCATCGACATCAGCGAAAAGGACGGTCAGAAGATCATCGTCATCACCGATTCGGAGACCGGCGAAGTCTCGACTCCTTACACGATCCCGTACAACTACCACCTCGCAACCATCTCCGTCAAGGAGGGCAAGCCGCGTCAGCTGCAGAGCGGCGACAGAGTGGAGCGCGGTTCCAGACTGACCGCAAACTCCATCTATCCGCTCGACCTGCTTGAGATCCTCGGCGTGCAGGCTGTTGAGAACTATATCATCGAAGAGATCCAGTACGCTTACCGCCAGCAAGGTGTGTCGATCAACGATAAGCACATCGAAGTCATCGTGCGCCAGATGATGCGCAAGGTGACGATCGCGGATCCGGGCAGCAGCTATCTGCTTCCGGAGTCGATGGTCGATAAGCGCAAGGTCGAGGAGATCAACGCCGGTATTCAGGCGCGGATCAACGCCGGCGAGACCGGTCTTACCCTCGTCACCACCAGACCGACACTGCTCGGTATCACCAAGGCATCGTCCTTCTCCGAGTCCTTCATGTCCGCTGCATCCTTCCAGGAGACTGCAAGAGCACTGACCGATGCTGCCATCAACGGCAAGAGCGACAAGCTCCACGGTCTGAAGGAAAATGTCATCATCGGTAAGCTGATTCCTGCCGGTACCGGCATGACGCAGTACGGCGATGTTGAGGTCACACGGGCTGATTCCTATCCCACCGAGTCCGCCCCGGCGCAGTACAACTGAGTCTGCATGAAGAAATAAAAAGGGGGATTCCGTTCCGGCGGAGTCCCCTTTCATGTGTATTGAGGAGAATGATATGAACAAACGAACCATGATGCGGCGGACAGTGCAGCTTGCAGCAGTGCTTGCCTGCCTTTGCAGCGCAGGAATGCCGGTTTCCGCAGCAAAAACAACCACCGTGACCACGACCGTGACCACCGCAGCTTCCTCGGTCACGTCCTCATCCTCCGCATCTGCTTCCACATCGCTTTCGTCGTCGATGTCATCGGTGTCATCATCCGCAGCAGTTTCATCCACATCGCTGACATCGTCCACGACCTCCTCGGAGACGACTACATCCACCACAACGACCTCCGAGACCACGACAAGCTCCACAACAACGTCGACCACCACGACAACCACCGAATCAACCACATCCTCCACGACGACCACAACGACCACGACCGCCGCAATGCTCGCGGATTATCAGGGGCGAATGCAGTTTGCCGACAACGGCAGCGGTCTGACGCTCGTGCGGTTTGACTGGTTCAATGAAATGCGCGTCGAGATTCCAAATGCCGTGAACGGCAAACCGGTCACGGAAATCGGCAGCGAAGCATTCAAGTATTGCTATGCCGATGAAGTCATTTTGCCGGAAAACCTGACACGCATCGCAGACAAGGCATTTGAGGGCTGTGCCTATCTCACAAACGTGAAGATTCCGGCATCCTGCACGGAAATCGGTGCGGAGGCATTTTCCGGCTGCGAAAAGCTTGCGGTGATCGACCTGCCATCCACAGTGCGGTTCATCGGAAAGGATGCCTTTGCGGGCGTGACAATGCTGCAAGCGTCCTCGAAATCCATGATCATGCTCGGCGACGGGATTCTCTATGCATATCAGAGAACCGGCTCTTTCGCAGAGATCCCTGACGGTGTAAAGATCATCGGCGCATCTGTGTTTGAAGGAAACACCGAGCTCAGATCTGTTTCGATTCCCGCCAGCGTCCACACAATCCTTGACAGCGCTTTTGCCGGATGCACGGAGCTCGGCACAGTCGATGCAAAAGGAGATCTTGCGGAGATCGGTGCGAATGCCTTCACGGGAACGGATTGGCTGGAAAGCAGCAAGGACGATTATGTCACACTGGGCGGCTGTCTTGTCGCATACAAGGGCAAGGACTCCGTAGCAGAAGTGCCGGCTTCTGTCCACAGCATCGGCGGACGCGCCTTTGCGGGCAATGCAGCAATCACAACGCTCCGCCTGCCGGATGCCGTCACGCGCATCGGACGTTCCGCGTTTGAGGACTGCACTTCACTGCAGGTCGTCACACTCGGCGAACATGTCACAGAGATCGGTGACCGTGCTTTCTTCGGCTGCAAAACGCTGCATTATCTGCGGCTCGGTCATGCGCTGGAAACGGTCGGCAGCGAAGCATTCGTCTCCTGCCCCGCACTCCAGACAGTATACCTGCCGGATACGGTAAAAACCGTCGGCGACAAGGCATTCGGCTACGGCTATAACGCAGAAACGGCACAGTATGATGCGCAGGCGCAGAGCCTGACGCTCTATGCCAATGCCGCGCCCGTGCTCGAATATGCCCGGAATGCCGGGATCGCGCAGCAGCCGCTTCCGGAAACGGAGAACACCGAACCCGCACCGGAGATTACAACTGTGGCGGGCGGTGCAGACCGCGTCGGCAGCATCAGCGGCAGCGCATGGATGTATGCAGCCGGCATCGGCGGCGTTCTGCTGCTGGCAGGCATCATCGGCGGCATGATTCGCAAACGAAAATAATAAGAATAAAGAAGCCGCGTACAGAAAATACTCTGTACGCGGTTTTTGTATATCAGTTCTCACGCGGGGAAGCCGGTCTGTCGTCCCAGTTTGCGCGCTCCTTTTCGATCTCCTCCAGCAGCTCGCGGAGGGAATCCTCGGTCTTGATGAGAGAGTGCAGCACATAGGATGCAGTTGCTTCCTTTGTATCGTCGCACTTGGTCTTGGTCTTCTGAAGGATCTCATGTGCGCGGCGCTTTGCCTCCTCGACAATCGCGTTCTCCGCGACCAGTGCCTTTGCACGTTCCTCGGCAGCGCGGATGATCTCCTCCGCGTTGGCGTTTGCTTCCTTCATGATGCGCTCGCAGTCGTAGTCGATCGTCCGCGCACGCGTCATTTCCTTCGGCAGATTCTGCCGCACATCGCTCAGAAGCTCCTTGAGACGGTCTCCGTCGATCAGGATCTTATGGGGCGCCAGCGGGATCGCTTTGGAATTGTCGATCAGATCGTCCATCTCATCCAGTAAATCGTAAATACTCATTCTTGTGTACCTTCCTTTCCGATTGTCTTAGCAAATTGCTGCACCTGCTGCATGAGGCGCTGTTTGGTTTCTGCGTCAAGCGCCGAGGGAACAGGCGGCCGCCGCAGTCTGCCCGCGATCACCGGCATGATCTCCGGCGGGACAAAGCTGCTGATATCGCCGCCCAGCGCCGCAATTTGCTTGACGATGCTGGAACTTAAATACATATTGTCTGCGGCGGCGGTGAGAAACATGGTCTCCGCCTCCGGACACAGCTTTTTGTTGCCAAGTGCCATCTGGAACCCATACTCAAAGTCGGACACGGCTCTGAGTCCCTTGACGATTGCATCTGCACCGACTCTCCGGACATAATCCGCAAGAAGCTCCTCCTCGAGAATGTCGATCACGACATTTTCGTACTGCTGCGTGACCTGCTCGATCAGAAGCAGGCGCTCCGTCAGCGTGAAGGCGGGACGCTTTTCCAGATTGGCGGATACGAGCACGATCACTTTGTCAAATATTTTTGCTGCTCGGCTGATAATATCCAGATGCCCGTATGTCACCGGATCAAAACTGCCGGGACAGACCGCGATTCGCCGGCGGTGGGGTGATTCTGCCATTTTCTCATGCTCCTTTCGGCTGAATGGACGGTTTATTCTTCTTCCGTCTCACTCACATACTTGGCTATTTCTATTTTACCATATTTTTTCTGCTTTTGCAAGTGGTAATTTTGAATTGTTTGCGGTAATTTGCATTCCGGTTCATGTTCGCAGATGATAATACCGTTTTCTGCCATATGGGGAACCAGCAGAGGGAGCACTTCTTCCAGAATGCCGTGCCGGTAGGGCGGATCGAGAAAGGCAATCGTGAACTTCTCCGAACACCGCGAAAGATACGAAACAGCGTCAGATTTGACGATATCCGCCTGTGCGGTAAAGCCGCATTCCTTGATATTCTGCCGGATACAGCCGATCGCACGGTTATCTGCATCAATGAGGACGGCGTGATGCGCGCCGCGGCTCAGGGCTTCAATCGCCAGCTGTCCGCTGCCCGCGAAAAGATCCAGCACATTCGCGCCGGGGAAATCGAACTGCAGCGCGGAACAGATCGCCTCCTTGACCTTGTCCGTCGTCGGACGGGTGTCCATGCCCTCCGGCGTGATCAGTTTTCTGCCGCGTGCGCTTCCGGTGATGACTCGCATGATTGTTTTCTCCTTTTCAACTGCTTTTATAAATCCTGACGCTGCCCGCCGGCAGCTTGAATTCCTGCTCAAATTCACTGACGGTACCGCGGTAGACGTTCAGGTCGATCCGCGATTCCGTCCCCTCAAATCCTTTGAGTACGCCGTGCGGATTATACTGCCAGAACGTCCACTGCGGATCATAGTCCGAGGAGGGCGCCTTATAGACACTGCGGATCCAGAGCGTATATTTCAGCTCGGTTCCTTTGAGATATTTCTCCCAGTAACTCCGCGTTGTATAGATGATGGGCTGCTTGCCGTACCGCTTTTGCAGCGTATTCAGCATCGTGCTGAGCTCCCTGCGCACAGCCTCCGTCTCCGGCTGCGTGTCAGAACGGTAGTATTCCAGATCAATGACCGGCGGGAGCGCATCATCAGCAGCGGGAACGATATTGCAGAAATTTTCCGCCTGACTGCTGCCCGGGGAATCAAAACTGAAAAAGTGATAGCCGCCGACTGCGATCCCTGCAGCACGCGCATTGAGCCAGTTTGCATCGAAGCATTCGTCCACGGTGCCGGAACCCTCCGTCGCCTTGATGAATGCGAAGGTGATGCCCTGCTCATACAGCTGATCCCATTCGATATTCCCCTGATAGTGCGACACGTCCACGCCCCGCACGGGATAGAGATTGTTCGAGGGCATATTGAACCAGAGCAGCCCTTTGTCGATGAGGAACCAGCCCGCCGCACAGCAGAGCGTGAACACTGCAAGGAACATGAGCCAGCCCGGAAGATGTTTTTTCTCTTTATTTTCGTTTGCCAAAAAAGTCACCTTTCTTTATATCTGCTTTCAGCGGAAAAATCAAACTGCCCGGAACATGATCTGCTCCGATTTCATATCGCCCCAGAGATTTTCGATGAGAATGCCGCACTGCATGAGATACGCTCCCGAATAACAGTATGCTTTCCCGTTCCGCGTGAATGCATACTGTGTTTCCGGCGATAATCCGCGGAGCATGATACGCCGTGGCTTCATATTCGCCTCCGCCGTGATCTGCACATACGTGAATACTGCCGTCTTTTTGTCGCTTGCAACATAGATCCATGCATCGTAGTCCGCCTGCATCTGTGCCGCAAAGCCCGACGGCGCGAACGGATCGCCGAGCCGCCAGAGTGCACCGTCCCGGATCAGCGGCGCGATCTCCTTGTACCGCCGGATCTGTTCGGGAATCTGCGCCTTTTCTGCATCGGGGAGCCGCGTGACATCCAGCTCATAGCCGAACGTGCCGTTCATCGCGACATTCGCCCGCGTTTCAAAGGGCGTATTCCGTCCGAGCGCATGATTCGGACAAACCGATACATGCGCTCCGATTGCAGAAGGCGGCATGAACAGTGATGCGCCGTACTGGATGCGCAGGCGCTCCTTTGCATCGGTGTTGTCCGATGCCCAGATCTGCGGAGAATAATAGAGCATGCCCGCGTCGAACCGCGCACCGCCGCCGGAACAGGTCTCCAGGAGCAGATCGGGATACTCCGAAACGAGCCGTTCCATGAGACTGTAAACGCCGAGCATGTACCTGTGCGCAAAGCCTTTGCACGGCACTTCCGTCAATTGCCGGTTCATATCCCATTTGATATAGGATATGGGCGCGGAATCGAGAATCGCCTTGATCTGGTCATACACTGCCCGCTGTACGTCGCCGCGTGCCATGTTCAGCACATACTGTGCTCTGGACTGCGTGCGGCAGCGTTCCGGCGTTTCAACGATGAAATCCGGATGGGCGCGGTAAAAATCCGAATCCGGCGAGACCATTTCCGGCTCAAACCAGAGCCCGAATTGCATGCCGAGCGCAGAGAGACGGTCGGTCAGCGGTTTCAGTCCGCCGGGGAGCTTGCGCTGATCGGGGAACCAATCGCCGAGCGAGGAATTGTCACTGTCCCGATGCCCGAACCAGCCGTCATCCAGCACGAATAATTCGATACCGAGCGCAGCGGCTTCATCTGCAATTTCTTTCAGGCGGTCAAGCGTGAAATCAAAATAGGTCGCTTCCCAGTTGTTGAGCAGAACCGGTCTGTCGCAGTAGCGCCACTTCGACCGGATCAGATGGTCGGAGAATAATCTGTGAAACGTGCGGGACATTTCCCCGATTCCGTTTTCACTGTAAACGAGCACGGCTTCCGGCGTTTCAAACGTGCCACCCTCATAATCCAGCAGCCACGCGAAATCGTCCGGATGCACGCCGATCTGCACTCTCGTCTGACAGAACTGCGTCACCTCTGCCTGTGCGAGAAAATTGCCTGAATATATCAGCGTGAAGCCGTATGCGTCGCCGGAATCCTCCGTGGTCTCCGGCCGCACCAGCGCGAAAAACGGGCTGTATTGATGAGAGGATTCTCCGCGCAGCGAATCAATACGCTGCTTGCCGTGCCGCACCGGAAGACGCTCCGCCTGCCGTTCCCGCGCCCATGAGCCATAGAGCGAGATCATCTCAAAGCGGCTGTCGTCCATATCGAGCGAGGCGGACAATGCCCGCGTGACCGTGAGATTTTTTGCAGGATGGTCTGCATTCAGCTCAAACCGCGCCGAGCGGATGATCGCGTCCAGCCCTTCAAAAATGGTGTAGCTGAGAATCGCGGTCAGTCCGAGCTGTACATTCTCCAGCGTAATCTCCAGCGTTTCCGCGCCGTTTCCCCATGTGTGCGGGAGAATGCGGGAGTTATATTTACCGTTGTAGATGCGGTGAGAAACGTAGCAGAGCGCGCAGACGCTGTACCCTTCCGCCGTTTCAATGCCGAACGCCGCTTCCCGGTAATCGCCCGTGTTGCCGACGGGATACTCAAACGGCGCGCAGTCCATGAAGCTGGCTGTTTCGCGCTCATTTTTCGACGGTACGAACGGGGGATGATCGAGGCGAAGCAGGTCGGTCAGGTTCTGCGGTTCAAGGCGTTTCCCGTAATACACATGGCAGAGATATTTCCCGTCGACGACTGCGAGGGCATAGGTGGAATGCGGCGTGTTGATCTGAAACTGCCGCGCATCTTCAAGATAGGTGATCATGCGCTTTCCTCCTCAGTCTGTGCAGACCTGACAGCCGTCTAAGGCGATATATGCGTCATGCTTTGAACATTTGGGAAATCCGCATTTCGGCGGCTGATCCGGTTTGTGCCAGTCGAGCCATTTGGTCAGGGATTCGTCTTTGATATCGGCTTCGGTCATGCGTTCCATCAGAATCTGATACTCGTCAAGATAGGATAACGCAAATTCCACATTCGGCGTATAGTCCAAAGTTTCCCAACCGAGCTTCTGCCGTGCGCCTTCAATCACACGCAGCATGAACGCCTTGTCCTCTGCAAAATGTGCCCTGTCCCACGGGAGGCAGTCAATATCCAGATCGACATTTCCAAGTCCATACATATACTGATTCTGTTCCGCAATATATACCATCATCCGCTTCTGGCTTTCGGTTTCTGCAAGCCGTCCGCCGCTAAGGCACAGAATATTGACGAGAACTGCCGCGCCGCCGTTGGACATATGCATAGAATCGCGCATATGCTCATCCCAAAAGGCTCGGTCTGAAAGCGGATGATCGGCTCCTCCTCCGAACGAAAAACAGATCGTAACTCCCATATTTCTTCCCCTCAGTCAAAAGAATGCATGAACGCAAACGCGAGCAGGG
>JAFZPL010000054.1 GCA_017550355.1 Oscillospiraceae bacterium
CCCAGATCAGAATACTTGAAACCACAATAAGAGCCGAAATGATGAATTGCGGCAGCAGAGCCTCTATCATTCCGGGCTCCTTATGTTCTTTTTCAGGGGGGCGGGGATCAAGGCAGTGTGCGGTGCCGTCATAGTAGGATGTTGTCACAAAGCTGGTTGTTTCGTTTGCGTAAGCCACGGGATAGAAATCATTCAGTCCCAAGCAGTCATAGCTGAATGTTGATACATATTCGGTTGTTTCGGTTTCGAAAGCCGTGACTGCGGGAGCATCGGTGTCCTGTGCGCTGACGGCTGCCGCAGCGGAGCCCGCGCACGCCAGCAGACAGACCGCAAAGATGAGCGCCGAAGCGAGAGATTGTTTTTTCATAAGAATGCCTCCTTATTATTTCTGTATAGGCTTTACTATTGAGACGATATCCGGCGCGTTTTCTCACAGCAGCGTTTCACACTTCTGCGAAATGCACAAATTATGGACAAATCCATACGCTGTGCGTGAGCATTTTGCTGATGCATTAAAAACGCCCGCCCTGATACACACAGGGCGGGCGTCATTGGTTCATTGATTCAGATGAGCTTTGCGATGATCTTGAGTACGAACGTAAGGTCTTCCAGCGTCAGGCGGTTGTCATTGTCGATGTCGCCGTTTGCTTTGCCTTCATCGGTGATGGTCACAGCGGTATCCTCCGCCGCCACACGCGCCAGCAGAACAGCATCCGCCACAGTGACGTTCTTGTCGCCGTTCACATCGCCGCTGTCCTCGGTCAGCGCCGGGAGCACGCGCACCGTGAACGATGTGCTCAGACCGTATTTATCCCGGATCACGATCCGATATGTGCCGGGGGTGGTGTTGTCGAACTCGCTTGCATCGACCAGGCTCATACAATCGGTCAGCTTGGAGTTGAACCAGTCATAATTCAGCGTGCGATACTCCGGCGAAAAGAATGTGACATTGCCGTATCCGCTGATGGTTGCGCCGGTCAGGTCAAGCTCTTCGCCGACGAAATAGGTTCCCTTGTCCGGCGGCGAAACGAGATTGATCTTTCCCTCCACAATCGGCGCGGGCGGAGTCGTTGTCGTGAGCTCTGTCCACGTTGTCTCCGAATTGTCCGTCACAACAGAGGCCGAAGAATCGCCGTCCACAACATACACTTCAAAGCGGCCGTTTGTGAAAAAGTCTTCCAGATAGACCGTGTATTCACCCGGCGTGGTGTTGTCAAAATCCGTGTAGGAGATGAGATGCAGGTGATTCGTCAGCGGTTCGTGATCGAATCTGTCAACCCATCCGCCCGAAATGAGCGCACCGGTCAGGTCAAGCTCCTCGCCGATCTGATACACGGTCTTGTTCGGCAGCTGATCCAGAATGATCGGGGAGCCGTAATCACCGACCGTCCCCTGCGGTCCTTTCAGCTGATCGCATGTGCAGAGCGTGACCGTGGTACCGGTGGTTTCCTGTGTCACGGTTCCGGTTACATCCGTGCCGGGTTCGGCGACCGTCACATAGAGCCAGGTGCTGTCACGCTTTCCGCGGATCACGATCTCATAAGTGCCGGGCTTGGTATTGTCAAACTTCGACGCATCCACCATTTCAGGATGATTGATCAGGGGCTCATGATCGAAGTTGCTTTCACCGTCACCGGAAATGAGCGCACCGGTCAGATCGAGCTCCTCGCCAATCTGATAGGTCACCTTATCGGGGGGCTGAACCACGAACACGCGGATGTATTCCATATATTCGTGTGCCGTTCCGCCGTAGTCATCGTTTTTGTTTTCTGACGGCGCAGCGGTCGTGACTGCCTCATTCGTAACCGTGACCGGGAAACAGGTGTAGACGCCGCCGTTACTGATTCTGATCATATATTCGCCGGGCTTTGTGCTGTCAAACTCTGATGCATCCACAAGATCCGGATAATCCGTGATCTTTGCCTTGTCAAGGGTGAGACCGTTGCTGCGGCAGCTGAACAGCCCTCCCGTGAAGTCCGGTGTCTCGCCGATGCGGTAGACCGTTTTGTCCGGCAGACGGTCGATACGGAAATCAAAAATGTTTTCGTCTTCGTAATAGCAGCTGCCCTCACAGGTCGTCGTGTATGCCGTGACTGCGGGATCGGCGGGTGCGCTGCTTTCCTGTGCGCTGACGGCTGCGGCAGCGGAGACTGCACACGCCAGCAGACAGACTGCGGATGTGACTGCGGTCGAAAGATGCTGTTTTTTCATAGGATTACCCCCTTTTTTTGCGGATGAACGTGCTTGTTATATCTGTTACTACGATGCAGCGCCCGGATTCCTCACGGATTTCTATCAGATTTGGAGAATTCATGCAATCGTGCCGTGCGGATACCCTCGGATTGGACAATATTGCTATCAAACGCAATACATCCCGCCCTGTCAGACAAGGCGGGATGTTCGGTTTCAGAACAGATTTGCAATGATCTTGAGCACATTGGTGAGGTCATCCGGTGTCAGGGAACCGTCCTGGTCGATGTCGCCGTATTTCTTGCCGTCTTCGGTGATGGTCACTGCGGTGTCCTCTGCCGCCACACGCGCCAGAATGACAGCGTCCGCCACGGTGACATTCTTGTCGCCGTTCACATCGCCGCTTTCCTTCGGAATCACCTTGACCTCAAAGGAAGTCTTCGCGTGTTTGTCCGCAACATAAATAGTATATGTTCCCGGCTTGGTGTTGTCAAATTCCGATGCATCCACCATATCGGGACGCTTTGTCAGAGCAGTCCTGAAATAGTCAAAATACACAGGCTCGCCGGTGCCATATTCAGCATCGTAGCGGTATTCTGTTCCGCCGCCATTGAAATATGCACCCTTGAGGTCAAGCTCCTGTCCCGGCAGATACAGCACCTTGTCCGGCAGATCCTCCATCCAAAGGGATGCAGAGACATACGATTTTCCGGAGCCCATGGTGGTTTTTACGGAGCCCATGGTGGTTTTTACGGCCGTGACTTCTTCGGGAGGCGCGACAGTGCTGACAATCACCGTTTCGGCTGTGCTCCCTTCAGTCGTGACTGCGGGTTCAGCGGGCGAATTGTCGGCGTAGGCAGTGAGTGCCGCGGCAGCAGAAACGGAGCATGCCAGCAGGCAGAAAGCGGATGTCAGTGCGCTTGTGAGATGCTGTTTTTTCATAGGAATACCCCCTTTTATTTGCGGATGAACGTGCTCTCTATATCTGTAATAACGATGCTGCACCCGGATTCCTCACGGATTTCTATCAGATTTGGAAAATTCGTGCGATTGCACTGCGGAGGTGTCCTTTGGATTGTATAATATTACCATCATGCGCAATACATCCCGCCCTGTCATGCAAGGCGGGATGTTCGGTTTCAGATCAGATCTGCGATGATCTTGAGCACATAGGTGAGGTCATCCAGCGTCAGGGAACCGTCCTGGTCGATGTCGCCGTATTTCTTGCCGTCTTCGGTGATGGTCACTGCGGTATCCTCTGCCGCCACACGCGCCAGAATGACAGCGTCCGCCACGGTGACGTTCTTGTCGCCGTTCACATCGCCGCTTTCCTCGGTCAGCGCCGGAATCACGCGCACATTGAAGGATGCGGAAATACCGTAGGGATCCACCACACTGATGGTGTAGGTGCCCGGCTTGGTGTTGTCGAATGCGCTTGCATCGACCATGTTTTCATAGTCTGTGAGCTTGCAGTTGAACCAGTCATAGTGCATTTCGGGCATATTGCCGATATAGACTGCACCGCCGCCGCTGAACATGCCGCCGGTCAGGTCAAGCGATTCGCCGACGAAATAGACCGTTTTATCCGGTGCCTGAATGCTGATCGAGCCCTGTGCGGTCTTTTGCACCGCTGTCGTTGTGGTGATCTCGATTTCCTCCGGTTCCACGAATGTTCCCGGATCGCCCTCCACAACATACACATAGAAGCCGATGGTATCCTTTTCACCGGTCACGCTGATCCAGTAAGCGCCCGGCTTGGTATTGTCGAATGCGGAGGCGTCCACCATATCCATCTGCTCAATCAGCGGCGTATCTTTGAGCTTTCTGTCATAATCGCCGCACAGCGCCGCGCCGGTGAGATCGAGCTCCTCGCCGATCCGGTAAACGGTCTTGTCCGGCTTTGCGGAGAGCGTCAGCGGATCGGTGCCGGGCGTTATATCGTAGTAGTAATCTTCACAGCCGGAGCCGGGAGTGTTGTGAAGATGCGTGTTTTTAACCGTGGTGATAATTGTGGTTTCGGTATCGTAGGTCTCGGATTCCTTCGTGATCGTTGTACCGCCGGAACCGCCGTCCACATACACCTCGAATGGGACTCTGTCCTTTCTGCCGTGAATGTAGATTGTATATTTTCCGAACTTGCTGCTGTCAAATTCAGATGCGTCCACCATATCCATATGATCGGTCAGCGGTTCCATATAAAAATGACTGTCGCCGTCACCGGAAATGAGCGCACCTGTCAGGTCAAGCTCTTCACCGAGGCAGTAATACAGCTTGGACGGCAGTTGCTCCAGCACGATACGGTTATATCCCATCCAGTCATGCGCTGTATCGATGTAGTCGCTGTAATCATCGTAGCTGTCGTTCAGCGTCGTCACGGTGGTCGGGGTGGTGATGACGCAATGGTCTGTGCCGCCGTACGGATCTGTCAGATTCTCGACCGGAAGTGAACCGGAACCGTCGCAGCAGTCTTCTGTGCAGCGTACATAATGATCTTCCTCGGTGGTTGTTACGTTCGTGACGTCTTCGGGAATCTCGCCGTAGGGAAAATCAGACATGCCCGTGTTGCAGAAGATCTCCGGTTCGGATGTGCTCACGTAAGTCGTGACTTCAGGCTCAGCGGGCGAATTGTCGGCGTGGACGGTGAGTGCTGCGGCAGCAGAAACGGAGCATGCCAGCAGGCAGACAGCGGATGTCAGTGCGGTTGTGATGTGTTGCTTTTTCATAGAATTACCCCCTCGTTTCAGCGCGGCTGCTTTGTTTTGACTGCCCGCGCTTGTTATATCTGGTACTACGATTGAGCGGGGGGATTCCTCACGAATGTGCAGCGTTTTCGGCGAAATGTTTAAACCAAAACATGCGGATTATCCCAAAAATGGAAAAGTGCGACAAAAGCCGCACTTTTCTGATATTCTGTCAGCATCCCGGCTTGATCGTTCCGTTCATCACGCCTTCCAGAAATGCATAGAAGCTGTCCGCGACCGGGATCATCAGCGGCGCAAACTCCGAGCGCGGCACAACCGGTTCGGCATCGTCTTCCGGATGCTGTCTGCGGTATTCCAGAATCCAGTCATCCGTCAGATTCCAGAGCCGTTCGCTGTCGATCACCGTAACCGGGCAGGTTTCCTCGATCGGCATGTTCTGTAAATCCATGCACAGCATGAAATAATCATCCCGCCACGCAAACGGCAGATAGCCCGCCTGTATCAGATGGTGATTGGAAACCTGTCCCAGACTGAAAAACGGCGAACCGATCTCATTGCGCCCAAGCGGATATTCAAACCGGTGATGATAGGTTGTGAAAAACGCCTTGATGCATTCCGGCAGCGTCACATGCAGCTTTTTCTCGATCTCCGCAATATTGTATTCCGATTCTGCGACCGGTGCGAGCTTCCAGATATTCCATTCCTGCGCCGGATCCGCGCCGTCATCCAGCATCGCCGCAGGAATCCCGACACCCTCGACAAAGCGCGGATTCTTCGCCCGCTGCTGTGCATAATACTTCTCAAAAAACGCCTTTATATAGGCTCTGGTTCCCTCGGGTGTCATGTAATTCGCTCCTTTACTGCCGCAGTGCCTGTTCCAACTGCAGCAATGCGTCCATATCCAGCTGTTCAAATCGCACGGTTTCCGGCTGACCGATTTCCGCGATCGCTGCCGCGACGGTTTCCTTCGGGAGATCAAGCCCCGCAGAAAGTGCGTTCAGCGCGGTTTTTCTTCGCTGTGCAAATCCTGCCTTGACGATGGCAAGAACGTGTTTCAGCGTATCCGGCGCACAGATCGGCTCCGCATAAGGCGTGATCCGGATCACAGCGGAATCCACCTTCGGCGCAGGATAGAAGGAATCCCGCGGGACATGCATAAGCAGTTCCGCTTCGCCGCGCAGCTGCACCGCTGCTGTGACCGCGCCCGCTGCCCGCGTGCCGATCTTCGCCGTCAGGCGCTCTGCCGCCTCCTTCTGCACCATGACCGTGATGCTTTGCAGCGTGACGTCGGATTCCAGCAGATGCATGAGGATCGGAGAGGTGATGTAATAGGGCAGATTCGCGCAGACCGAAACGGGCAAGTCGCCGAATTGTTCCCTGAGAAATGCCGCAAGGTCAAGCTCCATGAAATCCTGCCAGACCACGCACAGATTCTCAAATTCGCCGAGTGTTTCCTGCAAAACAGGCTCCAGCCGCTTGTCAAGCTCCACCGCCGTGACCAGCTTTGCACGCTTGCAGAGCTCCTTCGTCAGCACGCCGAATCCCGTGCCGATCTCCAGCACACCGGATTCACTGCCGGCAATGCCGTATTCCGCGATGGCCGGACAGACCTCGCTGTCGATGATGAAATTCTGCCCCAGTCCTTTTGAAAATGAGAATTGATATTTGTTTGCAAGCGAACGAATCACCCGCAGATCGGTCAGTTCCGGCATCGTTTTGCTCCTAACTTCTCAGAGAATTGCTCTTGCTTCCATATAGTAACGCTTATCGGCAGCATGTCCCATCGAGAAGGTTTTGCGGGGGAGTGCGCCGTCCGCGATGACGGTCGGGAAGAGCTCCGATTTCTGCATATCCGGCAGCAGAATGCCGAGGGAATTCTCTGCCTTTGCCAGATTTTCCACAACATCTGCGCCGTGGATATAGTCGATCTTGCCGCCGTTCTCCTTGAGCCACTTGTCCAGGAACATCTGCACGGAACCGACAGTGAGGTTTGAGGTCGGTGCATTGATCGCATAGACCTGCTTCGTACCGTTCAGGATCACGGTGAACTTCTGCGCTGCGCTGCCGTCCTTTTCGAGTTTCAGCGCCGCAGTCATATCCGCCATGAGCTTTTCGGTGTTCACTTCATTGAGAATGCGGTGGATCGCCTCAAATTCAAGCGCCGGGCTGTGGAGGTTGACGAGCTCGACCAGCGCATAGCGTGCTTTGCAGTTTGCGGTGTCTGCGCCCGGATTTGCCGCCTTCCATTCCTCATAGAATGCCTTTGCGGTCGCGAGGGAGTGGTTGCCGTCGCCCATTGCATAGACCAGCGGATGTTCGCCCTGTGCCAGACCGCAGAGTGCTTCGGTGATCTTCGCCTGTGCATCTGCCGTCACGAGCCAGCCCTTGACGGAACCGCCGCCCTGCATCAGCTCAGTGTCGTAGACCTTCTGCATGGCGTCCTTCTTTTCTGCCAGCGGTTCAATGACGGTTTTCTTCGTATCATCAAGCAGGATCATGATGTGCGGCAGCTCAACTGCTGCACCGCGGCGGATGCGCACACGCGGCGGGATACGCTCCGGCACGGTCGCCTCGGTCGCACGAACCGGAGAGAC
The DNA here is from genome assembly GCA_017550355.1 of Oscillospiraceae bacterium. Lineage (GTDB taxonomy): Bacteria > Bacillota > Clostridia > Oscillospirales > Ruminococcaceae > Firm-04. Next base: position 7,487 of record JAFZPL010000054.1, read on the forward strand.
AGAGCCCTTGGAGTAATCATACTGTTCCAGGTCGATCGCGCCGACAAGACCAGCGCGGAGCTTGCCGTCGCTCTGGATGCGCTCGACATAGATCATCGCATCCTTGTATTCCGTGAACACGCCGTCCTTCTGATAGTCCTTCATGGTCTGCTGGATCTTTGCAATGCGCTCAGTCACGTCTGCATCTTCCAGATAGACCTCCGGCAGGATCAGACGGAGCGTAGAGGGCTTGCTTCCGACGATGCGGTCGGTCTCTGCCCAGTATGCCGGCTCACCGGTATACTGGTCGCATGCAACGACTGCCCATGCGGCAGACATGGCGTTCTGGTTGGGCAGCAGGATATCCGCTGCGCGAAAAGCTGTTTTGTTCATAAATATATCCTTTCTGCGGCTGAGACCGCAACAAATTTGGCTTGGTTCAACGACACAGAATGCAGACTTTTTTTGCAAATTCCGCATCCGGCAAAAAATTTTGCCCACCCTTCACATCGCGCTTGCTTTTTTCGGAGATTTGTGCTATAATAAAGGTAATCTATCCCCGGTAAAATTGAAATGAAAGGAAATTCTGAATGCTGCACGAAAAATCATGCGGCGCGATCGTCTATCGGCGGTATCACGGAAATATCGAGATCCTGCTGATCAAACACATCAACAGCGGCCATTGGTCGTTTCCGAAAGGGCATGTGGAGGGGAATGAAACGGAACTTGAGACCGCAAGACGCGAGATCAAGGAAGAGACCGGTCTGGATGTGATTCTGGATCAGACCTTCCGCGAAACCGTTTCCTATTCTCCGAAGCGCGACACCCAGAAGATCGTGGTATACTTCCTTGCGCTGGCAAAAAGCTATGACTATGTGCCGCAGGAGGAAGAGATCGCAGAGATCCGCTGGGTGGATATTGTCCGCGCCCCGCAGCTGCTTACTTACGAAAACGATAAGACCATTGTGAGCAAGGCACGCACCGCAATCCGCAAACACAAGATCTGAAAAGGTCGGGAGGATCAGGAAACTGGTCTTCCCGATTTTTCTGTCTGTTTTATTTCGCCCGCCGCGCCCTGATGTTGAGGATGATCCGCCAGATGACCGCCATCAGCGGCGGCAGCACGACAAGCAGGATCGTGAAGAACAGCAGCGTGAGCGACTGCTGCTGTGCGGGATGCTCCTGCGGAACATCCGTTGAAGCGGGGATCGCAGGCAGAATTTTCTGCGAAAGATGGATCAGGATACCGCCCGCCATTGCATTCAGGATGCCCCAGAGCAGGGCGCCGGACAGTGTCTGTCCGAGCGAGAGATCATTCCTGCGGTTGCCGCAGCACATCAAAATGCCGGAAAGAAGCGGTGCGCCGAAAAACACCAGCGTGACCGGCAGTCCCTCCGACGGAGACAGCCAGTGCGCACCGATCATCAGTGCCCACGCGGCGAGCATCATCAGGATCATGAGCATGCGGTTCACCCCTCATTCTTTGCCGCGCTGTCAGGCAGCCGGTCAGGTGTATTTTTGGGTAAATGCGTGAATGAAATCTGCGAAAAAGCCGTTTTCACAGGTTTTCGCGGAGACAAAGCCGTTCCCGCGCACAGTGTCCAGCACGCTCTGCTGCGAATCTGCCGGACATGCCGCAAAATCCGCCGCAGAGAGCATTGCCGCGTCGTTGTCGAAATCGCCTGCCGCCGCAACGATCGTTCCCGCGGGGAGATGTTCCCGCAGTACAGTCAGCGCGGAGCCTTTCGATACGCCCTTCGGCAGAATCTCGAGGAACCATCTGTGCGAGCGCGTGAAGCGCACTGTCGGGAAACGGTCACCCGAAACATAGTCGATCATGGCGGCGATATCGTCCGGCGCACCCGCAAAGAGCGCTTTGAGGCATTTCTCCGGCTCTGCGTCCTCCAGCGTGCGCATGACGATGGGGATATGCGTGATCTCCAGATGCTGCCGTTCATAATCGTTCATCTGTAAAACAAATACGCCGTCTTCGCGCAGAACCTCTGCGCCGACGGCAGGGAATTTCGCCGTCAGCTCGCGCAGGATCTCCGTGATCCCTTCCGGCAGACGGCATGTGTCGCTGATCCGGTGCGCCGCGTAGTCATAGACCATTGCGCCGTTATAGAGCACCGACGGAAAATCCGGAGCGAACCGTTCCAGATAGGGCATCGCTGCCTGCACGCCGCGTCCCGTTGCAATGGAGAATCTGCCGCCCTTTGCACGGAAATCCGCAATGGCGGCGGCATCTTCGGGGGAAACGGTTTTGTCCGGCATCAGCAGGGTGCCGTCCAGATCGGTCAGGATTGCGAGCCCCTCATAGGGGCGGAGTTGCTCCGGCATAGGTAATTCTCCTTTTGTTAGATGAAACAGCGAGCTCAATGCGCTGCTTTTCCGATGCATTCGCCGTAGCGGACAATGGTCTCTGCGCCGTCCTCAGAATTTTTGAGGATCTGCGCGTCAATCTCCGCGGCGTCCTTCGGCAGCACCAGCACGATTGTTGAGCCTCCGAATTCAAAATATCCCTTTTCCACGCCGCGCCGGATCTCATTGCCGTGCGGGTGGTTCACGATCTTGCCGACAAACATTGCGCCGACTTCGATCTGCAGCATGTTCCCGAAATGCTCCGAGCGCAGCATCGTGACCGTGCGCGTGTTCGTGTGGTACACCTTGACATACTGCGCCGAGACCGGGTTGACTGTGTGCAGCACGCCCGGAATCACGCGTGTTTTGCCGATCCGTCCGCTGTCGGGGTAGCAGTAGCGGTGATAATCGTCCGGCGTCAGGCGGAAAATCAGCACGCTGCCGCCCTCAAACTGCTTCGCGAGCTTTTTGCAGCCCACAAACGCGGCGAGGGAATATTCCGCATCCTTCACCGTGAAGCGCATGTTTTCCGTGACCGGAACGACGGTCAGCTTGGAGTCGCACGGGCTGATGAGCGCATCCGGCGACATGTCAATCGGGCGCTGATCCGGTTTCACGGGGCGCGTGAAAAATGCGTTGAAGCTCTTGTACGGCGCATCTGCGAACTGCTCCATCTTGATATGCTTTTTCAGCACGAACGGCGGGATCGCGACGGTCGAAAGCGGGTGATCAAGTGCGAACCCCGCGATCTTCGAGACGGTGGGTTTTGTCAGCACCTTCAGCATCAGTCTGCCGGGCTTCGTGTCGTACAGCTTGCCGAGTAATTTTCCCTGAGACGCACAAGAATCCGCTGCCGGATTTCCTGCGCGGTCACAGATCCGCGTACCTGCGCTGATCTTGGGCTCCTGCGTTCCTTCCGGCATAGCGGATTCCTCCTTTTTATTTTGTTTTCATTTTTTATAAAGGCTAAAATGACGAGCCTGTCTGTGTTTTGACATAAAAGATACGCCTGATTCTCTCCGCACATTTCTGAGGGAAAAATCTTTTAAGGAAAGGTTTTCCCCTCAGACTCCCCTTTCCAAACCTTTTTATTATGGGCGGCAGCAGTGTGTCGTTGCTCTGTCAAACTTCGCCGTTCAGAATCTTCTTGTACAGCTCCAGCGATCCGGCAAAGAAATCCTGTTCTTCATCCACCGGCCATCCGCCGAAATTGCGCATTTCACTCTGCTCGTTCAGATAGCTGACCAGCTTGCCCGGTTCGCCATTCTGTGACGTTGCCGCTTCCAGTGCAAACACTGCCTTGCGCTTCAGATCCTTGTCGTGGAACAGATACATTTCATAGCAGTGCGGGGCTGCCGGTTCCGGCTTCGGGAATTTCAGCAGCGTGCCGAACCATTCCTTCTCCGGATCCATGCTGTATGTTTCACCGGAAAACTCCTCCTTCGAGAACGGGTTCTCCTGATCGTGATCCTTGCACACCATCGAAAATACATCGAACAGCAGCGACGGATTCTCATGCAGCGTATAAATGAGGTCTCGTTCGTTATCGTAAAACATGTCCGGAACAAACTTGTGCTCCAGGTAAGCCAGCAGTGTGGCGATTTCTTTATTCATGATTTTCCCTCAGTTTCTTCAATTTTCCTTTTGTGGATCGCAAATGCCTTTGCGCAGTAATCTTCGTCCTCTACCGGGAACGTCTGATATACGGTATGGTTTTCTTTTGCGTCCCATCCGCCGAGCAGCAGCAGGTCGCCGCCTTTTTTGTCCGAAAACCGTTCCAGCGTATAGCAGCCGCGGCCTATGCAGCCGCACTGCTGAAACAGATAGATGTCGTAGCAGAATCCCGGCTTCTGCGGGATCGGAAACGTCAGCGTCAAAGCAAACCAGCCGTCCTCGGGCTGAGAAAGTATGACGTCAAAATCATTCACGGTGTAATCCTGCCGGATCCCGTTCGACTTGTAGGCATCGCGGAAAATCTCATAGAACGAGGTCGGATTTTCTGCTATTGCGCCGAAAAAGTCCATGTCGTCGCTGTAAAACAGCATCGGGATCATCTTGTTTTCATAATAGAACAGGTAGTCCGCTGCAGTCAGTTTATCCTTTTGGCTTTTCATGTATTCCTCCGTGTATTACTGATGGCCGCGCTTGTAGATCAGCAGACCGAGCTCCAGTGCACCGAACACGATAAAGAGGAGCATCATGGCATTGCCGGGCTTTTTCAGCTTGAATTTGGTGATGAATGCCGCTGCAATCAGTCCATAGACAACAGTTGCAACGATATTGAATGCATCGCCCAAATCCTTCTGGAAGCAGAACAGGATCGGGATGAGCAGCGCCGTGGATGTGACGGGGAGACCTTCATAGGTCTTGCGGCGCTCCGACGTCTGTTCCTGCCGTTCTTCCTCGGTGACATTGAAATATGCAAGGCGGATCAGAGCTGCGAGACTGAAACAGCAGAATACCGCAACCTGATATGCCTTGCTCAGTCCTGCGCTCCATGCGATCATCGGCGGGAGAATGCCGAAGCAGACCATGTCCGAAAGCGAGTCGATCTGGATGCCGAATTTGCATTCTTCCTTTGTGCGGTTCTTCTTGGTCTTGGCGACCTTGCCGTCGAACATGTCGCAGAAACCTGCCAGCAGCAGACAGATAATGGCGATCATCGTGCGATGGCTTGCTGCGAAGTAAAGTCCCGTCGAGCCGCAAACAAAGCCAAGATATGTCAGTATAACAGTATAGCTATAATAGCCGATCATTGGTGTATCCCTCTTATTCAAAGTGCCGAATACGGCACGAATTTTTTCCTTACCTTATATTATAACAAATTTCGCCGCAGATTGCAAGCCCTTTTTTATGATTCATGAATTCTTCATCCTACTTGAATGCCGAACCGTCTGCGCAGAGAATTGCCGTGCGCTCTGCCCGGAGCATGCCGGTTTTCAGCTCCGGCGCGTGCTCTGCGAGATATTTTGTGAACGCGTCGATCAGCAGTGATGGGTTGACGTTCACGGAGGTTCCGGCAGGCATCCGCAGCGAAAGACGCACACCGGCATCTGTCTGTTCTGCGGAAAGCACCTCGGAATTGGGCTTCAGGTCGATCTCCGAGACGCCGCGCTTGGTCTTTTTTTCGATCAGGATCTCCGGCTGTGCGTAGAATGCCTCCCACGCCGCAAAGAGTGCGTCAGGGGAAACCGTGCTGTATGCGCAGGGGACAAGCAGCCGGTATTCCGCGGCGGTGATGTCCGTGTGCTTGGCGGCGGGCTCTGCCACGGAAAGAATTTGCAGGTCAGCCGGCAGAACACGGTTCAGCCGTTCCATTGCTTCCTCCATCGACATAACGCCGTCCAGACGGAAGTCCATGATCTCGCAGCCGCTTTCGTAGCCGAGCGACAGCGCCAGCGGGAACATCAGATATGCATGGGGATTGAAGCCTTCTGTAAACCAGATCGGCACGCCCGCCCTGCGGAATGCTCTCTGCATACAGCGCATCAGATCCAGATGCGAGATATACTTTGCGCGTCTGCGCTTTTCAAATACTGCCCGAACGGGGAGCATACAGAGTCACCGCCCTTTCGTTTTATTGCGGATTAAACGCGATAAAGCGTGTCCCTTTGAACTGCAGTGTGCCGACATCGCCGTGATTCGCATTGTTATAGACCTTTCGTGATACGGAATATTTCTTTTCCTCGCCGGTCTCTGTGCGGAACCAGAGCGTGTAGGCCGTGCCGGACATCGGCATCATTGCGCCGTCTGTGCCGACAGGCACCATCGTTGTATCGGAGCTTTCTTCTTTTTTCACGATCTGTGCGCTGACCGATATGAGCGGTGCATTGTTATTGCTGATCCACTGCGCAAAGCTGCGGACGATCTGAAGCAGAATAAATCCGGCAACGATAAAAAAGATTAGAAAAAACAGTCCTTCCATTGCACGCACCTCTCATTCCTGTGCTTTTTCAAAGCACGCATGACCGGTCACTTTGGTCACACCGCATGCAGAACACTGCAAGCGGCAGTGCGGCGTGGTCTGTGCCTGTTTCGCCTTTTCATTTTCGCGGATCAGAAACGCCTTGCTGACGTAATAGTCAATGTGATCCCACGGGAACACTTCATCATAGGAACGCGGGCGGTTCGCGTAGAATTCTACATTCAGCCCCGCTGCTTCAAATGCCTCCAACCAGAGATCATAGCGGAAATGCTCGCTCCACGCATCAAACACGCAGCCGCGCTTCCATGCACCATAGATCACCTGACAGAGCCGACGGTCGCCCTTGGCAAGTACGGCTTCCAGAATACTTGTATCCGGGAAATGCCAGCTTGCGCGAATCCGCTTGTGTCCGCTGACGGCTTCTTCGAGGATCTTCTGCTTGTGCGCGATCATTTCGCGGGTATCCTGCGGGTGAAATTCAAACGGCGTGAACGGCTTCGGCACAAAGGTCGCGACGGAACAGGAAATCTGCACCGGCTTTCCCTTGCCGCGCTTCTCCATACTGTAATACATATCCACGACGCGCTGTGCCAGCTCAATGATGCCGCGGATATCGTCATCGGTTTCGGTGGGGAGTCCCATCATGAAATAGAGCTTTACGGAGGTCTGCCCCGCATTGAATGCGATGCGGCAGGTGCGCATCAGCTCTTCTTCGGTGACGTTCTTGTTGATAACATCTCTCAGACGCTGCGTTCCCGCTTCCGGTGCAAAGGTCAGACCGCTCGAACGCACTCTCCGCAGACGGTTCATCAGTCCTGTGCTGAAATTGTCCACGCGCAGCGACGGCAGCGAGAGATTGATATGCTCGTTTTCGGTGAAGGTCAGCAGACCGTCCATCATCTGCTCAATCTGTGAATGATCGGATGTGGAGAGCGAGCAGAGGGAGAGTTCATCGTAGCCGGTGTTGTCGATCAGCGTCCGCGCCTGCGAACAAATCGTCTCCGGAGAGCGCTCCCGGAACGGGCGGTACAAAAATCCAGCCTGACAGAACCGGCATCCGCGCAGACACCCGCGCAGAACCTCCGTGACGGCGCGGTCGTGCACGATCTCCGCGAACGGCACGACGAAATCGTCCGGCGCGTAGCATTTGTCGAAGTTTTCGATGATACGCTTGCGGACAGTCGCCGGTGCACCGTCCTTCGGCGTGACTGCCTGCACGGTGCCGTCCGGATTGTAGGTCACATCGTAGAGTGAGGGGACATAGACGCCCTGGATCTGTGCGGCTGCCCGCAGAAATTCCGAGCGTGTGGCGCCCGCTGCCTTCATTTTCACATAGAGATCCATGACCTCAAGGTCGAGCTCCTCGCCCTCGCCGAGGAAGAAGATGTCGATGAAATCGGCAAGCGGTTCGGGGTTGCAGCAGCAGGATCCGCCCGCGCAGACGATCGGGAAGATCTGTTCGCCGCGGTCCTTCTGCATGACCGGAATGCCTGCGAGATCGAGCATATTGAGGATATTGGTGTAGCAGAGCTCATAGCCGATCGTGAAGCCGATAAAATCGAAATCCGTGATCGGATCGAGCGATTCCAGCGCGTAGAGCGGAACGCCGTGTTTGCGCATGAGCTGTTCAAAGTCGGTGTCCGGCGCAAAGACGCGCTCGCACCAGTATTCCGGGCGCTCGTTGATGCAGGAATAGAGGATCTTCATGCCGAGATTGCTCATGCCGACATCGTAGCGGTCGGGAAAACAGAACGCAAACCGCGCTTTGATATCGTCCTTGTTCTTCATGATGCTGCCCATTTCGCCGCCGATATAGCGTGCGGGCTTCTGCACCTGCAAAAGCAGCGGTTCGATCTGTTCAAACAGACTCATACCCGAAACCTCCCTTTTTAAAAAGTAGAAAGCAGCAGGGAATGACAGTGCATCCGGTACGGAGTTCAGCTTTGTGTCCGGATCGTTTCGTTCTGTATGCTGTAGTATTCTTCCAGCTTCGGACGCGCCGCAACATAATACTGCTCCAGTCCCGGATCAAACTGCGTTCCCATGCCCTCCATGATGATGGCATTTGCTTTCTCAAAGCTCATGCTGTCCTTGTAGACACGCTTGGAGACCAGTGCGTCGTACACATCCGCGATCGCCATGATGCGTGCCTCCAGCGGAATATCCTCGCCGCGGCGCTTCTCCGGATAGCCGGTGCCGTCCCAGCGCTCATGGTGATAATGCGCGACATTTTCCGCGACGATCCGGAAGGAATGGTCGCCGGTCTCCGTCAGGATCTCGCGCACGATTCTTGCGCCTTCTGACGCGTGGATCTTCATTTTTTCAAATTCTTCATCTGTGAATCTGCCGGGTTTGCGCAGAACAGCATCATCGACGGCAATCTTTCCCAGATCGTGCATTGGCGCTGCTTTGATGATGTCGCGGCAGAATTCTTCGTTCAGACGCGGATCGCCCGCCTGCTGCATCGCTTCGATCAGCATCCGGACACCCTCGCTTGTGCGGCGGATATGACCGCCGGTGGAGTTATCGCGCGATTCGACCATTGCCGCCATGCTGAGGATCAGCTTATCGTGCATCTTCACGATGTGCGCGGTTTTCTCCGCCACTTCCTTGGCGAGGTCATCGTTATAGCCCTGGATCATGCGGATCAGCTTCTGATTATCGGTGTCGTCCGTCAGAAGCAGCTGATAGCCGCGGCGGCGTTCGCCCTCTACCAGTGCATTGACCGTGACCTGGTAGCTTTTGCCGTCCCGTTCCAGATGCGCTGCATTGCTTTTGTTGTCGTCCTGAAACGCATTCAGCCAGCCGCGCACTCTGCCGCAGGTCTCACAATCGTCCTTCAGCGGCTTATCGACTGTCAGCGTCTCCAGATCCGGCAGGATCCTCCGCGCCGTTTCGTTGCTGCCGAGATAGCGCAGCTGCATGTCGAATGAGATAAATCCCGTTGAGCCAGCATCCACGATCGAGTCGATCGCGGAATCCACCACATCATAGAGCAGTAGGCGGCGGATAATGATGAGATAAATGACCTGTGCGGACGTATAGACCAGCGGCATCAGCTCAAAGGAGAAGAAGTTGCGCACCAGATAGCCGATGATCGCAATGGACTCCAGCAAAAAGACAAGCGCGATGGTTCGGTTGGAGACGTCGCGCTTTTTGAACCAGCTGTAAACTGCCGCTGTAAACGAGATCAGGAAATAGAGCATCACCATCACAAAGCAGACGCTGTGCATGATGCCGTATTCCTTGTGAAAGATCTTTTCGCCGTGCACGATCTCCATCGTGAATGTACGGTAAAAGAGCGCGGAATAGCCGATGGTCATGACCGACAGATACACGACGGTCGTGATGCCGATCAGCAGGCCGCGGACAATGCGCGGCATTTCCACATGACAGAGACTCAGCACGGCAAGCATCGAAAACAGCATCAGAAAGCAGCCGCCCAGATAGACGATCTTGCTTGCCGTTCCCGCCGCCTCCGCGGTGTCCGCATACTCCGTCAGCACATAGCCGGCGTTGGCGATCGGGATAAAAATAAAGAGCAGCGATATGTGAATATCAAAATGTTTATGCCAGAGCATTGCATAGACGGTTGTCAGGATCAGGGAGATGCTGAACATGATATCATAGTATATCGCGGTCATTTTCGTTCCCTCTTTATGTACTTCTCAGGTTGTTTCGGTTTCGGGCGCACGTCTGCGCAGGAACGATCCCGCCGGTGCGGGCGTGTCGCACAGGAACGAGCAGTCCATCACGGCGTGGTTCGCGGCTTCGATCGGTTCGCCTTCGCCGTTCCGCAGATCGGTGACGTTCAGGC
>JAFZPL010000055.1 GCA_017550355.1 Oscillospiraceae bacterium
ACACGGGCTTGTGCATCAAGAATGAGGTCGCCGTTTAAAGCCCTGGCCGAAGTGAGCGCATTCATCACAGCATCCGTCAGATCCAGATGGAACGCAACCACCGGATACCCGTTGATGTTCTCATCCGAATAGTGCAGATCATGAATGACAGGCGCGGGAACAGATCCCGTCGTCAGAACAGCCGCCGGCGATGCCGCGCCCTTTCCGGCCGATATGATCTCTGACCAGTCCGAACCGATATTCACTTCATCGCCGTCCGATTTTTGATATCTCCGAGTATGCTCGCCGCTGAGGTCAGTCCATCGTCCTGTAACAGATGGGTATATGCCCATTCGCCGAGATGCTGCACATGATTCTCGTCATATCCCCACGTATCCCAATACTGATTGTAGTGCCAGTCTGTCGTGGTGTCGATTGACCAGTCTATCTGCGGAGTATACCACAGAGCTTCATAGCCCAACGCGTTCAGAGCCTTGACGGCATCATCCCGCGTTTCGAGCATTTTCATTGGCCATTCGTTCATGGAAATACTCTTGCTCCATGCAACATAACAGCCATCTGCATCATCGTTTGAATCGGTAATCGCAACAATGTGTTCGGGCGGAGTCAGCGTAAACGGAAGCTGTGCAGCGGGTGCTGCATCCGCCGTGATCTGAAACAGATGGAAAGCGAATACGGCGGCTGAAAGAAATGGCATGATCCTTTTTTTCAATTTGCAGTATCCTTTCCGTTTTGTATAAAAAAACAGAGCGGAGCGGAACGAAGCCCACTCCGCCCTATCTTATATTATAAGACAAAAACGGCGCTATGTCAATAGAAAAGTAGAAAGAAGTAATGCAGAAAGGCGGAAATCATGGTGCAGACCATAACATTTTCCTCTTGTGAATGAATACCGTTATTTCTTATCTTCCTTGTTTCTGCGGGTGAGAAGGAAGATGATAATCAGCAGAACGATCACCGCAACGATGAGCAGCAGAATCCAGAGCCAGCTGAGGGCTTTCTGCTGTGTGCTGGGGGCATTTGCGGTTTTGGTCGTGGATGCGGCAGCCGCCGTTTCCGCCGGAGCGGTCTCGGAGCTGATCTGCATTGCCTCTGCACTGATCGTGAGCACATTGGAGAACTCGGTGGAGAATCCGGCAGTTTCCCCGCCGGGTTCGCAGTCATAGCGGCAGCGCAGCTCGATGGGCGTTCCGTTTGTGACGTTCTTGGCGTTTTCGGCAAGCATCTGCAGCTTGGTCTGGATCTCGCCGGATTTCACCGTCCAGTCGCCCTGCAGTTCAACCCATTCGCCGTCCGGCACTCTTGCTTCTGTGCGGAGCGAGATGGATCCGCCGTTTGCCTGCGCCTTGACCAGAGCATTCGAGAGCGTGTCCGGTACATCCAGATAAAACGCGATGACCGGAAAGCCGTTGAATTCCGCTGCTGTGTAATGCAGATCGCGGATGACCGGTGCAGCGATATCGCCTGCGCCGACGGAGACAGACGATGCGGCGTCCTTGCCGAGCGATGCGATCTGCGACCACTCCGAGCCGATCTTCACCTGATCCGCAGAGCCGTCCGCTGCGGGCTCGAGCTTTGTTGCGGTCACGAGCCAGCGCATCCGGACATTGACTGTGTGGTTTACGAGGTCGAATTGGGCATGCTGTCCGCCGTCTTCCGTATTGACTACAATGTACTGGCCTTCCTTCAGCACATCCTTCCAGCCGAGGTAATCGTTGCCTTCGGTGTGGCAGCCGTACCAGGTCATATCTTCCGGATCGCTGATGTCGCCCATATCGCGGAATACCCATTCATCATTGGTGATATCCGCGCCCCCCTGGAAATACGTATATGCCCATTCGCCGAGGCGCTTGACATTATCGCTGTCCCAACCGTCGGTGTCCCAGTAGGCATTGTAGTGCCAGTCCTCGGTGCTGTCGATCGACCAGTCCATCTGCGCGGTGTAGCTGAGCTCGCTGTATCCCATCGTCTCCAGCTCTTTCACAGCGTCGTTATGCGTCTCGCTGTTTGCCATGCGGGTGCACCATTCACTCATGGAGGTGTTCTGGCTCCAGGTGAGCTGGCAGGTGGTGAGCGAATCGTTGCCGTTCAGGTAGGTGATCGCGATATGCTCCGGCGCTGTGAGTGTAAAGGGGAGCTGTCCGGCGGCATCCGCGCTGAACTGAAACAGCGGGAACGCGAGAACGGCGGCTGAGAGAATCGAGATTATCTTTTTTTTCATTTTGTATCATCCTTTCCGCTTTGTATAAAAAAGCAGAGCGGAGCGGAACGAAGTCCACTCCGCCCTATCTTATATATTATAAGACAAAAACGGCGCTGTGTCAATAGAAAAGTAGAAAGTAGTCATGCAGAAAGGCGGAAGTCACGGTGCAGACCGCATATCCGCGGGAGAAGCCGCAGACGCCTTTCAGCCTTGCGCCGTTCTCCTGATTATTTGTAGCGGTTGATAATGCGGGACTCAGCCTTGCCCGTCTTGTAGTCGATATAGCGCACGAACAGCGAGATCTTGTTGTCTGCGTTCAGGCTCGACCAGAGCAGCTGTGTGAAGCCTTCGATATCGTCCGGGATCGCGATCAGCTTCGGTTCGCCGGTGAAGCTGGGGAGCGGATTGCCGTCCCCGACATAGGTGTGAATGAAATGGCCCTGTCCGGCGATGGGATTGGAATAGGTGAAGGTGAAGCGCTGGCAGGATGCGGGATCGCCCTCGGCGCTCTTGAGGATGGACAGCGCATAGTTGAAACCGCCCTCCTCGCAGTGGATGATGCCGGAGATGCGGGGGGTGAAGTTGGGATCGTCCGGCTCAAAGGTGCGGGAGCGCAGGGACTGCTCAAATGTCAGCTGCTTATCCATGCCCTCATAGATGGTGTCGGTCTGGTCGCCGTTGGTGACGATGGTTTTATTGCCCAGCACACGGACAGGCGCATAGATGATGAGCGACGGATCGGAGCACTTGCTCTCGTCGTATGCCTGGGTGCGGATGCCAGCGCCGTCCTCGACAAAGATGCGGTTGCGGGAGTTTTCGCTTCTGCCCATGATGAAGTATGCGCAGACTGCGTGCTTGCCGTCGGCGGATTTGCCGAGGATGATGCCTCTGCCGGGATAGCTGTTGTTCTGGAGCTCCTGAGAGATCGAGATCATTGCCATGGGAATTTCCTCCTTGTGATTGAGTGATTGTCCGGCGTTCTGCCGGATCAGAGACGGAATGTTCCGGAGCCTTCGGTGATGCCGAACGCCCCCTGCTTATGGTTGACGAGCATCATATAGACCTCGTGGTCGCCCTTTTCAATGGCGCGTGTGATCGTGTTGCCGAGCAGTTCCTCCGGAACGGCGTCCGTTTGCAGCATCAGGTGCAGCATGTCGGTACTGCCGAGATCGAGATACATCTCCAGCATGTGTTCCGTGTTCTGCCGGAACCAGTTCGCCGCACATTTCGGCTTCGCGTTCTGCATCAGCCAGACCGCCGCCGCCGCGCGGAACTCAAACGAGTGCAGCGACGGGAACAGCATGGGGATCTCCGTTTCGCTGCGCAGGTGCAGGATATTTGCCAGCACAGCCGCGTCGCCGCTTTCCGTGTAGGAGCTGCGCGGCGGAACCAGCAGGGAAACGCTGCCCGTCCGGAACGTGAGTGCGGTGTGACGGTGGAACGCGGAGACGCCAATCAGCGAAACGCGCTGCGGAATCGTGAGTGCCGCAAGCTGTCCGCACTGATCGAGCGCGTGATCCTCAATCTGCCGCAGGGATACCGGCAGGATGAGGGAACGAAGCTGCGGGCAGTTCGCAAAGGCACGGTAGCCGATCGTTTTCACGCCCTCCGGCACGGTGATCTCCGACGCAGCGGGATCCGGCGTGCAGCGTGAAAGATAATTGCCTTCTATTTCCAGCGGCACGAAGTCACCCCCGCTTATTGTTTGATGATGACCTGATTGCCCTTGACGCGCAGCTTGCCCTCACAGAACAGCCGCACGGCTTCCGGCAGGATCTTCCATTCTGCCTGTTCCATGACACGCTTCTGGAGCACCTCCGGCGTATCGCCCTGCTGTACTGCAACGGGCTTCTGCAGGATGATCGGGCCGCCGTCGCAGATCTCGTTGACGAAATGCACCGTTGCGCCCGTGACCTTCACGCCCTTTTCCAGCACGGCTTCATGCACATGCAGACCGTAATAGCCCTTGCCGCAGAAGCTCGGGATCAGTGCCGGATGCACATTCATGATGCGGTTCGGATATGCGCGGCAGATCTTCGCGTCCAGGATGGTCATGAAGCCCGCCTGCACGATCAGATCGGCAAACTCCTCATAAAGTGCTTCGAGCATCGCGTCGCTGTACGCCTCTGTGGACGGGAAATCCTTCGGGCGCAGTACGCGTGCGGGAATGCCGTTGTTTTTGGCTCTGGTCAGCGCATACGCATCGGGACGGGAACTGATGACGCAGGTGATCTTGCCGCCGCCCAGCTCTCCGCGGTTCTGTGCATCAATGAGTGCCTGTAAATTGGTACCGCCGCCCGACACCAGCACGACGATCTTTTTCTTGGGGATCTCCACGCCTTCTCTGGGATCCTTCCAGGTTTCTTCAGCCATATTACGCCTCCCTGATCGGAATGGTATATTGTTATATAATGTGTGTTATTTGGATATGCGGATGACCGGCACCACGCCCGCGAGCGCAGTTGCCTTTTCGGTCAGTGTGGCGGATTCTTTGAGCAGACGCTTGACCGTCCGGACAAGGATGCCGCTGTATGCCTCCACGCCGCAGTCGTCGCAGGCAGTTTCCGTCCACCATGCGCCGTTCTTGCAGCCGATCGCCTTTGCGTAGGGTGTGGCATGCTTGAATCTGCCGAGCACCTGCGTGCGGTAGGCGGGCGCATAGATTTCCTGTTCGCTGAGCAGGAATACTTTGTGCGAATGCTTCTGCCATTCTCCGAGTGCGTGATCCTCGCGGATCTCGGTCAGGATGCGTCCGGCTTCGTCCGCATTGAATGCGCTGCTGAGAAAATCGTTTTCCAGCCAGTATTTCAGATCGCTGAACAGGAAGATGTTGGCATAGTCTGCCGCTTTCTCTGCCGGGGAATGCCATTTTCGTTCCTCGGCGGGCTTTGTGCCGCGGTAATAGTAGAAGCCGTCGTCCGCGATATATTCGCTGACCACATCGCGGTTGAACCGCTGTGCATCCAGGATCGCCGCGGAGTGGAGCAGCATGGTCCGGTCGTTCTGTTCCAGAATGTTCCAGCGGATCGGCTCAAACCGGAACCAGCTTGTCTTCTGGACGTCCGGGCGGAAGATGCCGCGGTATTTTTCGCCGCTGTGCATGATATCGGCGAAAATGAGCTTTTTGCTGCGGATCTGCCATGCATTCTGAGCATCAGCAATCATTCTGAGATGCGTGATCAGACTGAGCTCCTGCACGGCGCTTTGCGGATAATTGCCGAAGAGATATTCACCATGTGCTGTGTTTGCCATCCTGCATTCCCCTTTCCTATGCTTTGTAGTGCGTTTTGAGTATTTTGTTAATTGATCGCACCCGGCTCGCATTGACGGTCTGTGCTGAGACATATATCAATCAGCGCGGGCCGGATGCGGTTCTGCTGATTATTCCGCAATCAGCGATTTGCCGTTCATCTCTGCCGGCTGCGGGAGTCCCATCAGCTGGAGCAGCGTTGGTGCGAGATCGGCAAGCACGCCGCCTTCGCGGAGCTTCTTGACCTCCGGTGCGCCCACAACGATCGCCGGCACCGGATTGGTGGTGTGCGCAGTGAAGGGCGAGCCGTCATCCTCCATCATCTTGTCTGCGTTGCCATGGTCAGCGGTGATGATTGCCTTGCCGCCCTTTGCAAGAATTGCCTCCGTGACCTGACCGATGCAGTCGTCGACCGCCTCAACAGCAGCAACAGCAGCATCAAAGATGCCCGTGTGACCGACCATGTCGCAGTTTGCGAAGTTGAGGATGATCGCGTCGAATTTTTCTGCCTCGATCTCCTTGAGGACAGCTTCGGTCACTTCGTATGCGCTCATATCCGGCTTCAGATCGAAGGTCTCCACATCCGGAGACTGGATGAGGATGCGCTCCTCGCCCGCGAACTGCTTTTCCTCACCGCCGTTGAAGAAGAACGTGACGTGAGCATATTTCTGCGTTTCCGCGATGCGGAGCTGCGTCTTGCCGCATTTTGCGAGATACTCGCCAAGCGTCATGGTGAGCTCCTCGGGCGGGAATGCGACGGAAACATTCGGCATTGCCGCATCATACTGCGCCATGCAGACGAAATGCACCGGGAAATAGCCCTTCTTGCGCTCGAAGCCCTTGAATTCCGGATCGACGAACGCGCGGGTGATCTGACGCGCACGGTCGGGGCGGAAGTTGAAGAAGATCACGCTGTCATTCTCCGCGATGGTTGCGCCTTTGGTCACGACGGTCGGGAGCATGAACTCGTCGGTCACGCCGTTTGCGTAGGAATTTTTGATTGCCTGAACCGGATCCGTTTCCTGCACGCCTTCGCCGAGCACCAGTGCGTCATATGCCTTCTCGACGCGGTCCCATGCATTGTCTCTGTCCATTGCGTAGAATCTGCCGGAGATCACGCCGACCTTGCCGACACCGATCTCACCAAACTTTGCGACGGCTTCCTCCATGTACTCCGCAGCGGAGGACGGGGGAACGTCTCTGCCGTCCAGATAAGCGTGAACGTACACTTTTTCCAGACCGAAGCGCTTTGCCATTTCCAGCAGACCGTAGAGATGGGTGACATGGCTGTGAACGCCGCCCGGAGAGAGCAGTCCCATCAGATGCAGGGCAGTTCCCTTCTGCTTTGCATTCTCCATTGCAGCGACGAGTGCCTTGTTCTCAAAGAAATCGCCGTCCTGAATGGACTTTGTGATCTTCACAAGCTGCTGATAGACGATTCTGCCCGCGCCCATGTTGGTGTGGCCGACCTCGGAATTGCCCATCTGACCGTCCGGCAGACCGACATCCAGGCCCGATGCGCCGATGATGGTGTTCGGATACTCTGCGAAGTAGCGGTCAAGGTTCGGTGTCTTTGCCGCTTTGATCGCATTGCCGTAGTCGCTCGGATTGATGCCGAAGCCGTCCATAATGAGAATTGCATAAGGTGTTTTGCCCATGATATAAGAACTCCTTCATTTTTTATTGGTTTTCTTTCGGATTGAAAAACGCAAAGCGCAGCTGAGTGCATCCGCTGACCGGTATCAATGCATATCCGCCGCAGATCCGTGCGGAATACGTCTGATACGATATCG
>JAFZPL010000056.1 GCA_017550355.1 Oscillospiraceae bacterium
CTCCAGCACGATTTTTCGAGCTTGACCAGGTTTCTGTCGGTTCGTGTGTAATCAGATGTGTTTTCCATTCTGTAGCCATAGACTCTTGCATAATGCGTAGAGTAGATGGCAAACTCGGAGAAAGTATCGTAATAATCACCGTCGAGCAGCAGCGGCGCATTTCCGGTGTACCGGTCGGAACCGGTGTCAAAGCCGATATCTTCCAGATACTTGGTGATTGTCTTCTTCTCTGACTTTGCCTGCTCGGCAATGTAGCGGATATCCGTCTGCGTCAGGACCTTTCCCTGATTCAGGCGGCCTGCGTTGAGCTCAGCCAAAGTCTCATCGTAAAAGAGATGACTTTCCGTTTTAAAATCTAAATAGTAATAGCACTGCGCTGCACACAGTCTCTGATTGACCGGCACATACTCCTTGCCGCGGTTGATGTAAACGAATCTGTCCTGAGAGAAGTATTCCTTCGCCATATTGAGGATGCCTTCTTCGTGATCTTTCTTTGCTTCTTTGTTGGCTTCATCGCTCTTAATGAGCTGAGAGATCAGGCTGGCAATGGCGTTCTTTGCATCACGCTGAGAGAAAGTGAACGAATCATAAATATTTCTGGCTTTGGAATCGAGTGCTGCGACTTCATCCGACGTGAACTCTGTGACACGCTCCCGTGCCTTCATAACCTCCAGCACGACCAGGCAATCCTGCATATAGTCGTTGACACGCTTGAGAACGTAAGCCTGCGACTTGTCGATTGCTTCGCCGGAGAACAGGGACTGCTTCTTATAAATATCGTAAGCAACCTCGAACATATTGCGGTTGCCCTCGTCTGCATTCGGAGAGTCATTCAGAACCAGTGTAACACGATCCATCAGCGACTCCAAGTCTTTCTTGTCATACAGCTCTGCGATCTTGACGGCACGCTCATTATCCGTCAGATCTTCGTCATCAAGGAAGTTTTTGATCTGTTTACGGCTTGCCTTTGCCGCAGCGATGAAGTCATCCATCGCATCGCCGTAAGAAGTAGAGGACGAGATATCCTTACTGCTCTGGATGATGCTCTGTTCAAGCTCTGCGAGCTGAGCCTGGATCGCCGCTGTCTGCTTCTCAATCGCCGCGATGACATCATCGTTGCTGGTTTCCGCCTTGTTGTCGCCGAGTGCCATGTCAACCAGGGAGCCGACCGGCTCCTTCAGCAGCGAATTCATCGGAGCCGGAGCCGTACTAACGAGCTTTTCCACACCGAACTTGAACAGCTTCTTGCCGTACTTGATAGCCAGTGCCTTGACCTCATCGACCAGCGGGTCGGTGTCGCTGCCGCTGTCGGTCTTCTTGCTCTCAGTATCAGTCCCCTTCTGTGCAGCGGCTGCGGACGTGTCGATTTTTGCCCAGATGTTCAGGATTTGCTCAAGGCTCATCTTGGAGAGCATTTCCTCGAAATCTGCCTCCGTAGGTTCGGCATTAATGTCTACCGTGACAGCCGGCGTATCAGAGGTGAGCATCGCAGCGGAAGCTGCGGTCGGGACGGTAGCGGTCATCATGGCGATCGCTGCGAGGAGGGTTGCGAGGGTGCGCTTTGCGCGGTTCTGCTTGTTGGTTTTTGTTGCTTTCATAATAGTTTTCTCCTTTTCAAATAAAGATTTTAATTTGGCGGGTCATTTCCGGCTGCCCGCTTGGCCGTATTTTTGTTTTGGGGTTTCCCCCTTGCTGTGATTTCATTATACTACTCTCACCATGACAACTCCTTTACAAAAAAACAGCCATTTTCAAAGATTCAAAAAATTTTTTTCGTTCTCTGCTTTGCACAAAAAAGAAGCCGCGTTTTGTGCAGCTTGAATATGTGTATGTGTATACACATACACATACACACAAAGAAACAAAGCCGCCCTTTCGGACGGCTTTGTTTTCGTTGCCAAATTTAATTTTCGGGTTCAGCACTGCCACGGTATGTAATACTGAGCATAGTCAGATCGTCAAACTGCTCAGCCTCCTGCACGAACGCATCGACCGCTGCTCGTACATTCTCCAAAAGTGTTTTTGGATCTGCATTTGTCTTCTGGTTCAATGCAGCAAGCATACGTTCACAACGGAACATCTGATTATCCGCATTTGTCGCTTCCGGTATTCCGTCCGTGTACAGGAATAGTTGATCGCCGGCTTCCAGTTGAATTTCATATTCTTTATACTTTGTTCCTTCCATGCAGCCGACGGCAAGGCTATGTTTATCTTTATAGAGTTCAAATCGTCCGTTCTTCCGCTTCATCACAGGATACTCATGCCCTGCATTGGCAGCGGTAATCTTACCTGTGGAGATTTCCAGAATACCAAGCCAGACCGTCACAAACATTTCCACCTGATTGTTAGAGCAGAGTGCTTCATTCGTTTTTGTCAGAATTTCTGCCGCCGACCTTCCGAGCATCGCACAGCTTTGGAGGATCGTTTTTGATATCATCATGAATAGTGCAGCAGGAACACCTTTTCCGGATACATCTGCCATAACGATTCCTAAATGATCATCATCAATCAAGAAAAAGTCATAGAAATCTCCGCCGACCTCTCTTGCCGGATGCATTACCGCATAGATATCGAACTCATGCCGGTCTGGATACGGTGGGAACGTATGCGGCAGCATGGATGCCTGAATTCTTCTTGCGAGA
>JAFZPL010000057.1 GCA_017550355.1 Oscillospiraceae bacterium
ATGCAAAATACAGGGATATCTATCCGGAGGAGTTTTACCGGAAGATTGTTGACAGAGGACTCTGCGTAAAAGGACAGTGTGTTCTGGACCTGGGAACGGGCACAGGCGTGCTGCCGCGCAATCTGTACCGTTACGGCGCAAAATGGTGCGGCACGGACATCTCCCCGGAGCAGATCGCGCAGGCAAAACGGCTCGCAGAAGCGGCGGGATATGACATCCCGTTTTATGCGTCTGCGGCGGAGGATCTGCGCTTTCCGGCGCACAGCTTTGATGTGGTGACGGCGTGTCAGTGCTGGTGGTATTTTGACTATGAAACGCTCACGCCGAAGCTGCTGGAGCTCCTGAAACCAGACGGCTCCTACCTCGTGCTGTTCATGGCATGGCTGCCGTTTGAGAGCAAAATTGCGGAAGAAAGCGAGCGCATCGTGCTGAAATATCACCCCGCATGGAACGGCGGCGGCTATACCAGAAAGCCGCTGCAAATGCCAGAGCGCCTGTACCGTGATTTTGAGGCGGTCTGGCACGGCGAATACGATATTCCGGTGCATTTTACCCGCGAGAGCTGGCACGGCAGAATGCGTGCCTGCCGCGGTGTCGGGGCGTCGCTGCCGCCTGATGCACTCGCTGCATGGGACCGCGAACACAGAGAAATGCTCGGACGCATCGCGCCGCCGGAGTTTGACATTCTCCACCACACGGCGATGCTCGAACTGAAACCGAAACAGAAATAAGGAGGCAATTATGCCGAATAAAAAGCATTTTCCCAAGCTGGCAGCCCTGCTCGCAGCCGCGATGACCGCGCTCTGCGGCTGTCAGGTCAGCAGCTCGCAGCAGACGTCACAGGCGGAAAGCCTGCCGGTACAGGAGGTCACGGGCACATTCTCCGTCACGGCGTTCAATGTCGGGAAGGCGGATGCGCTTGTGCTGCAAACCGAACATACCGTCACCGTGGTCGATACCGGACTGAAGGGCGACGGCAAGACCGTCGAGAAATATCTGACCGCGCAGGGCATCTCCAAAATCGACAATCTCATCATCACGCATTTCGACAAGGACCATGTCGGCGGCGCGGCGCGGCTCTGCAACCGCATGGAGATCACAAATATTTTTGTGCCGGATTACGAATCCGAGCTGGTGGAATATCAGGATTTCATGGAGAAAGTGCAGGAGAAAAATCTCACGCTGACCCGCCTGCCGATGAAGGATGCGCGCACATGGACAGCGGACGATGTGACCTTCAAGATGTACGCGGCGAACGAGACAGACTACGGCAAGAATGAGGAAAACGACTTCTCCATCGCGCTGTATGCCGTCCACGGCGAGAAAAAGTTCTTCTTCGCCGGCGATGCGGAGGATGCGAGAATGCAGGAGATGATGGATTACGGCATCGGCAAGGTCGATTTCCTGAAATTCCCGTATCACGGCAACTATCTGCCGAATACCGAGGCGTTTCTCGATGCGTTCCAGCCGGATTACACGGTCGTGTGCTGTTCAGAGAAGGAGGACGCCGACCCCTCGACGGTCGAAACGCTGAAAAAACGCGGCATCCAGACGCATTACACAAAAGACGGCAACGTGACCTATTTAAGCGACGGCAAGACCATCACCGTATCCACATAACAAAAGAACCGCTCCGGATGCAGCCTGACTTGCATCGGAGCGGTTCTTTTCAGTTCGGAATGGGAAATCAGCCGCGGTTGAAGCGCTTGTTGAAGCGCTCGACGCGTCCGCCGGTATCGACCAGCTTCTGCTTGCCCGTGAAGAACGGGTGGCACTTGGAGCAGATTTCAACCTTGATATCCTTTTTGGTAGACAGAACCTCGATCACGTTGCCGCAGTGGCAGGTGATGGTGGTCTTTTCGCATACCGGATGGATGCCTTCCTTTGCCATGTGATTTTCACCTCTTTCATGATTTGTTGAGCGAAATCAAGCATAACAGCCCATCCGGTTACTGTTCGGACAGTAGTGCTATGAATCAGTCACGGAAATTATTATACCATATATGCAGCCGGTTTGTCAAGCGCTTTTTGCGAAAAATCTTTTATTGTGTTTTCAGGACGCATGAGAGACGCCGATTACGAATCATCGCGCAGCGATATCTTTCCGGCAAGCTGAAAGCCCTGCCGAAGCAGGGCTTTTTCCGGATCAGAGCAATTCAATCAGGCGATCGGCAATCGCGGCTCTGCCTTCATCCGTGATGCCGAAATTGAGCCGGCGGTATGTCCATGCAGCACGCCCGATACCGTACTTTTCAAACGCACTGTGAATATCCGTGTACCACTGCAGCGTTGTTTCGTCGGAAGCGAGCTCAATCACGCCGTATTCGCCGCAGTAAAGCGCAACACCGCGTTCCTCCGCGAGTGCCGCAGCCTTCGCAAAGAGATTGTCAAATATCTTTGCGTCGGCATCGGACGTCCCGGAAGCCTCGAAGATATTGAGCACCGGCAGCTTCATTTCCTCATGCAGACGGAGATATTCCTGACCGTTGCCGGGGTAATCCACACGGAAATCAACAGGCATTCCCTCAATCCAGTGCGCGCCCTGATGCGTGAACATCAGCGGCTCATAGAAGTGGAAATTGTAGATGATATGCTCGTCCTGCGGCATCCGGAGATCCGGCAGCGCAACGATCGCGTTGTTCCAGTAGCCGCCGACCAGAATATTGACAGACGGCGCAATCGCACGGATTCTGCGGATGCAGGTATCTGCGATTTCGTTCCATTTCTCCGCGAAATCCTTGTCCGTCACCTCGTTCAGCAGCTCAAAGGAGACACGGTCGGCATATTTGCCGAAGCGCCGCGCCATTTCCTCCCAGAGACGGTAAAAGCGCTCCTGCATGGCGGCAGAATCGAAGAAACCGGCTTCCTTTTCACCGGCATCAAACGAAAAGCCGGCTGTTTTGTGCAGATCGAGAATCAGATTGAGCTGATACCGCCCGCAGAGATCCACAACCTTCTGAAGCCGCTGAAAGCCCTCCTCACAGAGCTGACCGTCCTCTGTTTGAATCAGATCATAGTCAATCGGCAGACGGACATGGTCGAGCCCCCAGCCCGCAATGCGCTGAAAATCCGGCTCGGTGATAAAGCTGTCATAATGCTTCGCAGTATGCACGCACTGCGAGAACCATCCGCCCAGATTGATGCCTCTTTGATAGCCTTTGAATTGTTTCATGTTCATTCCCTCCGTGCGCGCTTGACAAGCGGCGCAATCTGTGATATAATATGGAGTGTTCCTGCTGCTGTGGCGAAATCGGCAGACGCAAGAGACTTAAAATCTCTCGGTGGATACACCGTACCGGTTCAAGTCCGGTCAGC
>JAFZPL010000058.1 GCA_017550355.1 Oscillospiraceae bacterium
CTGTCCTGCATTGCCTTGCTCATGTTGTTTTTGACCGCATTTTCAAGGTCAACCTTGTTCGCAGTGATGATTTCGTCTGTGCGCCTGACAAGTGCATCCGCGATTGCCGCGAGCGCGTCATTTTTCTGCTTGGGCGATGCCGCCGCAAGAATATTTTTCACAGCCTTGGCACGTTTGCCAAGCTCCAGTACCGTAATCTGTTCCACTATTATCATCCTCCTGTTATTTGATGCCGCGCATATGCATATGCGCACGCAGTACGAACAGAACCTCCTCTGCACCGTTCTGTTCCGCACATTCGGCTGCCGCTTTCAGGATCTCCGCCGTCAGCACATTCTGGTCAAAGCGATTGAGAATCGCCCGCATTGTCCGGTGATTCTTCGCAAGCGTCAGCAGTTCCATTGCCCTTTCCATATCCTGCCGCACAATCCGGCAGGCGTCCACATCGCCCTCTGCCGCAAGCTCCGTATACATCATCAGCAATGCATCATCATTGAATTTGCCCTCCAGCTCAAAGGGACGCGAGCCGAGATACACCGTTTTCAGCTTCTCACAGTCATGGAAGCAGTTTGCAATGCCGCCCGCCTCATCCTTATCCTTGAACACATGCTTGAATTCCACGCCGATCGGCAGACGGATGCGCTCAAGCGCCGCGCAGTCCGCAAAGGTGTGGTAAATATCAATTTCCTTCACATTGTCCGGAATGAAAATATCCCGTATGCCGCAGCCCAGAAACGCCTTGTATTCAATATGCGTCACCGTGGACGGAATCGCAATTTCGGTAATCTGCTTACAATACTGAAACGTAAACGAGCCGATCGTTGTGATGCCCTCCGGCAGCGTCACGGAACGGAGGTTTTCACAGTCCGGAAAGACATTTTCAAATTCACCTGTCAGCATATCCGGCAGCTCCACCGTTTCCAGCGATGTGCAGTCATAGAACATGCCGACATCCACCTTTGCGCCGCGCATACCCGCCGGAAAACGGAAATGCGTCAGCTTCTTACACCCCGAAAATGCATGGTTGCCCATCCGCACGACGCTGTCCGGAATCCGGATCTCCCTGAGCGAGACACAGCCGTCAAATGCGCAGATTCCAATTTCACGCAAGCCCTCCGGCAGCGTGATTTTTTCAAGATTCACACATTTCTGGAATGCCTTGTTGCCAATGACGGTCACGCCGTTCGGCACGGTAAACTCGGTCAGGTCTTCCCTGCCCATGTATTTTTCCGGCGGAATATAGGTCTTGTCCGCAGATTCCACCGCTGCAATGGTTTTTGCCGGTGTCTCCGGCAGATCGGAAAAGCCGCCGACTACCGTCTGCACCGCAAGCGGCGGTCTTTCGTCCCACGGCTCCGCAGTCTTTGCTGCCCATGCCGGCTGACGGCTTTCTGCGCCGACCGCCTGATTCATCCGCTGCATTTCCGCATCATTGAGCATGCCCGCCAGCGCAAACGTCTGCGAACCGTAATAGACGGTATTCAGCCGCGTGCATCCGTCAAAGCAGCCCGCAATGCCGTCTGTTTCGTCATCATTGAACACATGCCGGAACTGCACGCCGATCGGCAGACGGATGCGTTCAAGCCTTTCGCATCTCGCAAAGGTGCGGTACAGGTCAATGAATTTCACATTGTCCGGAATATAAATTTCCCGCAGTGCCGTGCAGGACTGAAACGCCTTATATCTCAGCGCCAGCACCGTAGACGGGAGTTCAACCGTCTCAAGCGCTGTACAGTCCTTGAACGTGAACGAGCCGATCTCCGTGATGCCCTCCGGCAGCTTTACGCTGCGCAGACTGGAACAGTGCTGGAAGATATTGATAAATCTGCCCGTCAGTCTCTCCGGAAACTCCACCGATTCCAGTGCGGTGCATCTATAGAACATGCCCGAACCGGGCTCCGTCCCGCGCATACCCGCCGGAAACCGGAATGTTTTCAGCAGACTGCAATCCGCAAACGCAGAATCGCCGATTTTCCGCACACTGTCCGGTATTCTGATCTGCCGGAGCGATATACAGCCGCTGAATGCGCCGCTGTCGATCTCAACGAGACTTTCCGGCAGGATCACCTTTTCCAGATTTCCGCAATTCCGGAACGCATCAATGCCGATATAGGTCACGCCCTCCGGCACGGTAAATTCGGTCAGGTCTGTTCTGTCCTTATATGCCCCCCGCGGAATTGCCGTGCATCTTTGCGTACCCGTCATAGGGGTTACGCTCGCCGTGGGGCTGATCGGATTCACGGAAGGGCGCGTCCGCTCCGGCTGATTCGGCTGCACCGCCTGCGAAATCTGCTCAATTGCTGCATTCAGGATATCAAGAAAGTGATGAAACATATGCTCTGCCGCCTCCTTCCGGCTGTTCTTCTGATTATTTCACCGACAAAAACCGCGTTCCGACCGGCGCATCATTCAGCAGGAGATCATAGAGATGCTCCGGCTTCTCGCCGTTCATAATCACCATGTCTATGCCGTTTGCCGTTGCCATTTTCGCCGCGTTGATCTTCGTTGCCATGCCGCCTCTCGCATTCGGCGTGCCGGCACCGCCCGCAACCGCTTCAATCTCCGGCGTGATCTTCTCTACAACCGGAATCAGCTCTGCACTGGCATCCTTATGCGGATCGGCGGAGTAAAGCCCGTCGATATCGCTCATCAGCACCAGCGTATCCGCATGCACCAGCCCCGCGACAATCGCCGCAAGCGAATCGTTCTCGCCGATTTCCAGCTCCAGTTCATCAATCGCAACGGTATCGTTTTCATTGACAATCGGAATAACACCCATTTCCAACAGCCGCTCCATGCAGTTGCCCGCATTTTCGCCGCCGTTGGAATTGAGCACAGCCTTGGTCAGCAAAACCTGTGCGACGTTCACGCTGTAATTCGCAAACTGCCGGTCATACAGATACATCAGCTCGCACTGTCCGACGGCGGCACATGCCTGCTTCGTCGGGGTATCCGTCGGACGCGCACGCAGTCCCAATTGTCCGACACCGAGCCCGACCGCGCCGGAC
>JAFZPL010000059.1 GCA_017550355.1 Oscillospiraceae bacterium
GCATATTATCATGGAAAAAGCAAGACGGGAAAAGAAGTTTTAAGGTTTTCGGCTCATCCTGAACGCGAGACGGGCATTTCGGAAGAACAGAAGACGCGGAACGCGAAAATGGAGGCGGGCACTGTCCGCTTATAGCATATTATCATGGAAAAAGCAAGACGGGAAAAAGAAGTTTTAAGGTTTTCGGCTCATCTTGAACGCGAGACGGGCATTTCGGAAGAACAGAAGACGCGGAACGCGAAAACGGAGGCGGGCACTGTCCGCCTCCGTCCGCTCAGAGCTGTTCTTTGATCTTGGCGATTGCGCCCTTTTCGAGCCGTGAAACCTGCGCCTGTGAAATACCGATCTCCTCCGCGACCTCGACCTGCGTTTTGCCGTCCCAGAAGCGGCGCCGGAGGATATTCTTTTCGCGGTCGCTGAGGGAGCGCAGTGCATCCTTCAGCGCAAGCTCAGACATCCAGCTGCTGTCCGTGCCGGCAGGATCGCTGATCTGGTCGATGAGATAGAGCGGATCGCCCGAGTCCGAATAGATCGGCTCATAGAGTGAAACAGGCTCTGCCATGCTTTCCAGCGCGAGAATGACATCCTCCCGCGCAGCACCGATCTCCTGCGCGATCTGTTCGGCGGTCGGTTCCCTGCCGTTTTCGGTGGTGAGACGTTCCTTTGCCTGCATCGCTTTGTACGCGAGATCCCGCAGCGAACGGCTCACGCGGACGGCGTGGTGATCCCGCAGATGCCGCCGCAGCTCACCTGCGATCATCGGGACGCAGTACGTGGAAAAGCGCACATCCTTTGTGAGATCGAAATTGCCGATTGCTTTCATCAGCCCGATCACGCCGATCTGAAAGAGATCGTCAATGTCCTCACCGCGCCCCGTGAACCGCTGGATCACGCTCAGCACGAGCCGCAGATTGCCGAGAATCAGCTTTTCACGCGCCGCTTCGCTGCCGGTGTCGCGGATCTCACGCAGCAGCGCCATCTTCTCCGCTTCGGACAGCACGGTCAGGCGGGAGGTGTCCATTCCCGCGATCACAACCTTCTGATATGCCATAGGTCATCACTCCTTTGCAGGAAGCATGGCCGGAAGATGCACGTTTTAATCATGCGGCGGAGAAAAAAACGACCGAACCGGAATATTTCATGCGAAATGTGTCAGAATTCGTGATAATCCATTCATTTATAATAAAAACCGTCTGATTTTAGTCTATTATACCGTTGACTTTTTATAGGATTTCATGATATAATAGTAATACAATCATACTGCTAAGGAGGGATACTCAATGAAACAGATCTTTCAAAGAGGATTCGGTCTTCTGACAGCGGCAGCAATGCTGTTCAGCCCGTCTGCGGTTTTTGCGGAGACGGACGGCAGTGCAGCAGCGCCGATCCGGACGATTATCGAATTCCAGAGCAGCGGCAAAAACACAGTCGCATGCGGGCCGGGTGAGACGATCCCTGTCTCCGTCTACGTTCCGCAGTGTGCCGGTCTGAACTCATTTATGCTGAAAATGTCGGTCAACGGTTTGGCGACGCTCGGCAAAGACGTCGAGGAGGCGCCGGAGGAGCTTGAGCTGATCCACCAGTCCCCCGGATGTGCGGATGTGGAGCACTGGCTGTTCGGCAATTACGGTATGCGGACGGCGAATGAGAAATTCCCCGCGGTGTACTGCTTCGATTCCGGCATCTATCAGGACGGTCTCGGCGGCGGCGATCCGGAGCTTTCAATGTCATACTTCCTCGATAATACGTGGAATATCAGCCTTCTGCTCAACAGCTTCGTCACGAACGATGCCAATGCGGACGCTTATGCGCCGTGGGTGAACGCCGGCTGTCCGGAGGATTATGAGAACTACACGCCGGTCACGACGTGGACGAAGGATGAGCCGTGGGTGTATGATTACGCAGCCGCAACCTTCGATCTGGTGCTTCCGGACAATCTGCCGGACGGCATCTATGTCATCGACGTGCTGAGAGAGCCCTATATCAACGCGGTCACGCACCGCTGGGCGGTCTCATCGGTTTCCGGCGTGAACGGCAAGACTGAATTCGACACGGTCCCGCTGAAGATCCTTGTGGGATCCGCCGTTGACACACAGCCGAGCGAGACGACTGAAACAACTGAAACAACACGCACCACCGCGTCAACGACCAGTACATCCTTCACCACGACGACCACCACAACATTCTCCACATCTGCGATCTACGGTACTGTTTCCTATCCGGCGGATACTTCGGACGCTTCCGGTTCCGATCCGGACAACGCGGGCGGTTCCGGGACGGCAGGCACGACGTTCACAACCTCCGCGGTCAATACATCCCCTGATTCCGGTTCCGATCCGGACAATGCCGGCGGTTCCGGCACCACTTCCTCCTATACGGTCAGCTCGGCGGTCACAACATCGCAGGAATCTGACAGTACGCCAAGCTCCTCGTCTTCTTCGCAGAGACCGGGCAGCTCCGGCACCACGACCACCACGACAGTTTACACCACTACGACAGTCTACACCACCACCTCGACGCTCAACTCTACGGTGACCTGGAGCAACATCACATCATCCACGGTCTCGACCTCGCTGAGCACAACATCTTCGGAGGCGGTTTCCGGATCCGAGACAGGCAGCACATCCTCAGAACCGGCAGCAGCGCTGAAGCTGACAGCGGACACGGATACGGCAGAGCCCGGAAAGACGGTCGTTCTGCATGTTTCGGCGGACAGCGTTCCGGCAGATCTGACCTCGCTGAAGATCAAGTGCAGCGTGCCGCTGACAGTCAGCACGATCACGCCGGGCGATCCGGCCATGATCGTCCGCGATTCTTCGGAGATTGTCTGGGGCGCGGATGCGTTCACCAATGCCGCGAACGTGAAACTCTGCGATATCGCTGTTTCGGTGCCTGCGGGAACACCGGACGGGAAATATCTCATTGAGATCATCGGAACAGGCGTATGCGAGACCTTTGAGATCACGGTGAAAGCTGCTGCTGTTCTTCGCGGCGATCTCAACGGCGACGGTTCTGTGAATCTCAAGGATGTTGTTCTGCTGCGCAGATATGTCGCGGGCGGCTGGAATGTCACGCTCGATAAGACGTTTGCGGATTTGAACGGCGACGGCACTGTGAATCTCAAGGACGTTGTTCTGCTGCGCAGATATGTCGCGGGCGGCTGGAATGTGACGTTCAAGTAATCCCTGCGAATCTGAACGGCGGCGGATCAGCGTCGGAGACGTTGTGCCGATGCGCCGTGCAATCGCACAATGATGCACCACACGGACAGGTCATGCACCTGTCCGTGTCTTAGTATGCGAAAGGAGAGAACGCATTGAAATTTGATACAGACGGCGGACTGCTGAAACGCTGCTGGCCTTCAGAGGGTGAAACGGAAGCGATCATCCCGGAGAGCATCCGCGAGATCGGGCATTTTGCGTTCATGGGCTGCACCGGACTTGTGCGCATCCGGATTCCGGCGGGCGTGGAGCAAGTTGAGATGCTGGCGTTCATGCAGTGCAGCGCACTGGAATCCATCGACGTTGCACCGGAAAATCCGGATTATTTCTCGCGGGACGGTGTCCTGTTCCGGAAAGACGGCATGGTGCTGGCGGTGTATCCCCCTGCAAAGCCGGATGCAGAATACACAGTGCCGGACGGCATCCGCATCCTGGAGGAAAATGCATTTATGGGCTGCACACGGCTTGTCCGGCTCACGATCCCTGCCGGTGTCACGGAGATCCGCGGGATCCTGTTCCGGGACTGCATCCATCTGGAGAAATTCTGCGTTTCACCGGAGAATCCCGTATATGCATCCCCCGGCGGCGTGCTGTTCCGGAAGCCGGACGCCGTTCTGCTGCGCTGTCCGCCCCAATACCCCGAACCGGAATATGCAATTCCGGACGGTACGCGCGCCGTTGCGCCGTCGGCATTTTTCGGCGCGGCGCATCTCGCCGCGGTCACGGTTCCGGACAGCGTGAACAGCATCGGCAACTGGGCGTTTCAGGACTGTACGGCACTGCGCTCCGTCACTTTGCCGGACGGCTTTCAGAGACTCGGCGCCCGCACATTTGCCGGTTGCAAAAGTCTTCGTGCCGCCGTCCTGCCCGCCGGTCTGCGGCGCGTTGATGAGCGCCTGTTTGAGCATTGCGGCAGCCTGGAGGAGGCCGTGATCCCGCTGAATGTCACGGAGATCGGTGCCGGCGCATTTTATGAGTGCGGCAATCTGCGCGCTGTGATGATCCCGGACAGCGTTTCCAAGATCGGCCATTACGCTTTTTATGAATGCAACCGTCTGCAAACGTTCACGTTCGGCGAGGAACGGGTGCAGTTTTTTGAGCCGCAGAATAAGGACGAGATCACCAAGCTTCTCATCAATGTCAGGGAATCGCTCCGCAAGGGTGAGATTGTCGCGGATCTGCGCTTTGAGGTGCGGTATCCGGTCGCGGCGGTGCTGTACCGGAAATTTCAGACTCCCGCGGAGCAGTCCTACCTGAAAAACGGCTTCTGCGAGGCGCTGCCGTTCATTTCCCGGAATATGGACGCTGCGCTCCTGAACGATCTTTTGCAGATCGACGGGATCATTCCGGATCCGGCGCTCATGAAGCGGGCGCTTGACATTGCGATCCGTGAAACGCAGTCGGGCGGCTCTGCGGAGGTGCAGATGCTGCTGATGCGGTATCAGCAGGAGCATTTTCCGTCAGCGGAAAACCCGCTGCGGCTGTGAAATCCTGCGCCGGGTGCATAATATTTGCGAAATAACCAATGATTTGCGCGAATCATGCAGATATTTCTATTCTCAGATGCTTGATTCTGCCGTTAAAATCGTGTATAATACTTCTGTAGATGTTATCATCTGAAGAAATGTTGTGAAAGGAAGTATCATTATGCTTATTCTGGTTGTCAACGCAGGCAGTTCCTCGCTGAAATATCAGCTCATCAATATGGAGGACGAAAGCGTTCTCGCGAAGGGAAACTGCGACCGTATCGGTATCGACGGCCACGTTTCCCACAAGACCGCTGACGGCAGAACCGTCGACGCGGATGTGAATTTCCCCACCCACACCGAGGCATTCGAGAAGCTCGTTGAGGTTCTGACCACCGGCGACGCAGCCGTGATCAAGTCCATGGACGAGATCTCCGCAGTCGGCCACCGTATCGTCCAGGGCGCAGAGGTCTTCGACCGTCCGTGCCTCGTCACGCCGGAAGTCATCGACAAGATCGACGAGCTCCGCGAGCTTGCTCCGGTGCATAACCACGCACATGCCCTCGCACTCCGCGCCTGCACCGCAGTCATCCCGAAGACCACCCCGCAGGTCGTTGTGTTCGACACCGCATTCCACCAGACCATGCCTCCGAAGGCTTACATGTTCGGTCTGCCCTATGAGGATTACGAGAAGTACCATGTCCGCAAGTACGGTTTCCACGGCACCTCTCACCGTTTCGTTTCCGCAGCACTCGCTGAGGCAATGGGCAAGGATATCAAGGATCTGAAGATCGTCTCCTGCCACCTCGGCAACGGCTCCTCCATCACCGCTGTGCAGGGCGGCAAGTGCATGGATACCTCCATGGGCTTCACCCCGCTCGACGGCATCCTGATGGGCACCAGAACCGGCGCGGTCGATCCCTCCGCTGTCACCTTTGTGGCTGACAAGCACGGCTTCACCCCGGACGAGATGAGCCAGTACATGAACAAGAAGTCCGGCTTCCTCGGCATTTCCGGCATTTCCTCCGATAACCGCGACATCACCGCGGCTGCGGAAAAGGGCGACAAGAGAGCCATCCTCGCAAGCGAGATGCTCGCATACCAGATCCAGAAGTTCATCGGCGCTTACACCGCTGCGATGAACGGCGTGGATGCTGTCCTGTTCACCGGCGGCATCGGCGAGAACTCCTGGGAAGTCCGCGAACGCGTCTGCACCGGCATGGAGTTCTTCGGCATCGAGATCGACAAGGAGCTGAACAAGTCCATCCGCGGCAAGCTGACCAAGATCTCCACCCCGGCTTCCAAGACTGAGGTCTGGATCGTGCCGACCAACGAGGAGCTTCTGATCGCACGCGACACCCTCGCACTGATTTCCAAATAATGAGCGGCCGGGCAAGACCGCTGGATGATGCCGCACGCGCGCTGTTTGCGCAGGCGGCAGATATCCGCAAAAACGCCTATGCGCCCTATTCCGGCTTCACGGTCGGCGCGGCGCTCCTGACCAAGGGCGGCAAGGTGTATCTCGGCGTCAACACCGAGAACGCCGCCTATCCGGTCGGCTGCTGTGCGGAGCGCAACGCGATCGGCGCGGCAATGACCGCCGGCGAACGCGAGTTCTCCGCTGTTGCGATCTGCGGCAAGGATGAAAACGAACCCTGCTTTCCCTGCGGAATGTGCCGGCAGATGCTCGCAGAGCTGAAAAATCCCGATCTGCAGGTGATCCTGTCGGACGGCGTGTATCCGCTTTCCGCGCTGCTGCCGCATACATTCACACTATAAAAACAGGCTGCATACCGCCCAAAAACGGTGTGCAGCCCGATTTTTCAGTACGGCAACCCGTAGGGGAGCCAAAGGAAATAGGCTGTATGAAAAAA
>JAFZPL010000060.1 GCA_017550355.1 Oscillospiraceae bacterium
ATACTGGTATGCACGCGCAATGAAATACAGCTTCTTCTGGTAATCTGCATGGATCTTCAGGCCGGTGAGATACGCGCAGCGCTCCGGCTTTCCGGCAAGATATTCCGTCCGCACAACGGCGCCGCCGACAGCCGCCGTCCGGTTCTGTTCGTTGTCATGCACGATCATCATGCGCACATCCTCGCCGTCGGCGGCAAAGGATGCGAGCGGAGACGGCCGCAGATACTGCACGGAAAGGCCGCCCGCGAAGCTGCCGCTCTCAAAGATTGCGCGGATGCCGGCATCATCCTGCGGCTCTGCCATGCGCAGGGTATAACGGTCATTTTGGAAGTTCATCAAGATTCTCTCCGATCGGGATATGCATTTTCTGATCGACCTCTCCGCCGATCCGCAGGTTCATGCCCCAGAACAGTCCCCAGAGCAGGGGACTTGTCCTGCCGAGGGACGCAAAGCCGCGGCTGAGGACGGTTTTCGGCGCGGAAAATTCCTTCCGCGCATCGCGGCAGAGCTGACTGAGCTTTTCCGCTGAAATCTTTTTCGGATGAAACGCCAGCTCGCCGTAGTGATAGCCTTCCTGCAGCCACCATTTGTCGTGGATCAGACGGTTTTCCGCACGCAGCCTGTGATAGAGCGGCGTATTCGGGAACGGCAGCAGATGATTGAAGGCAGCGGTATAGAAATTGTGTTTTTTCGCAAATTCCAGCGCATTTTCGACCGTGCGCTCGTCGTCATCGTCGTAGCCGAACACGAAGGTCGCATAAATGCCGATGCCTGCATCATGAACCCGTTTGACCAGCTCATCCCGTTCGCCGAGTGCATAATTGAAGGACTTGTTCATCTGCTTCAGATTTTCCTTGCTGAGACTTTCAAATCCGATCAGGATGACCTCGCAGCCGCTTTTTTTCATGGCCTTCAGCAGCTTTTCGTTCTTTGCCATGGAGAGCGTTCCCTGACCTGCCCACTTCTTGCCGAGCGGCGTGATTGCCTCAAACAGACGCAGCGCGTTGTCGTGGTCGGCAACGAGATTGTCGTCTACCAGAAACGTGTATTTGTATTTCGTATCGCGCAGATCCTGCACGATCAGATCATGCTGCCGCGCATAGTAGCGGTGACAGTAAAACTGCGAGATCGAACAGAAATCGCACTGATGAATACAGCCTCTGCCTGTTTCGACAAGTGAAACCGGCAGATACTTTTTCCCCGCAAAGATGCTTCTGTCCGGCCGGACATCGTATTCGGCCGTTTCTCCGGTATACCGCTTTTGCAGACAGCCGTTCTGTGCGTCCCGCAGCATCTGTACCCATATTGTTTCCGCATTGCCGAGCAGAACACTGTCGCAGTACAGTTCCGCTTCCTCCGGACAGAGCCTGACATGATAACCGCCCATGACGACCGGAATGCCGCGCTGCCGGAAGCGTTCCGCGATCCGGTAGCTGCGCTTTGCCGTATATGTTTCGACCGTGATGCAGACCAGATCGGTCTGCGTGCCGTAGTCAATCAGTTCGATGCGGTCGTCATAGAGCTCCGTTTCAATCTCCGGCGGCGTCAGCGCTTTCAGGACAGCGATTGTCAGCGGCTCCATTTTCCATGTGCCGATGTATTTCTGTCCGGGCTTCTTGCCGATTGCCGGCAGAATAAAGGTCAGCTTCATATACCCTCCTGAAGTACGGGAATATCCGAATTGTCGCACATGACCTCTCGCGTAAAATGATGCCATTTGTCCGCGTAGCCTTTATAGCCGAGATTCACCGGCAGCGAGATCCACGGGCTGTGCGTGAACGGTGCGAGCCGCTTCAGAATACTTCCGGTGGAATAGGTCATGCGCCATGCACGGTCGGTTCCCTCCTCAAGCTCTTCCTTCGTCATCCTTTTCGGAAGGTAGACACAGTGCTGCACATCGTACATTGCCCAGTTGCGTTCCGTGATGCGTCCTTCCTGTTCGAGCTGCGCATAATAAGCGGTGCGTGGGAACGGCGTCAGGATTGAATAGCGCGGCAGGTCAATCTTGGCCTTTATGACCATTTCCACGGTGCGGTCAAAGACGCTTGTGTCCTCCTCATCACCGCCGAATGCAAAGCAGCCCTGCACGAGAATCCCGTGCGCATGGAGTTTTTTCATCAATTCTACATAACTGTTGACCTTGTTGACGCCCTTGTGAATATATTTCTGGGATTCCTGCGTAATCGACTCAAAGCCGATCAGCAGCCCTCTGCATCCGCTTCTGGAAAGCACCGAGATCAGCTCGTCGTCAATGCCGACGGATGATGTGACAAGCCCCATCCAGATCACCTTCAGCGGGATCATGGCGCGGAACAGCTCCAGTGCATACTTCCGGTCGGTGATGAGATTGACGTCGGGAAAGAGCACATGCTTAGAATGCAGCGCTTCGATTTCTGCAACGACCTCTTTGACAGGACGCTTATACACATGCCTGCCGAATGCCGCCGGATAGGCACAGAAGGTGCATGTATGGCAGCAGCCGCGGATCGCCTCAACCGTATTGGTCGTGATATACCGCTTTTTGTTCAGCAGTTCGCGCCGCGGAATCGGCCGGTTCTCAATCGAAAAATCACAGTTCTGATGATAGAATTTCTGATAGCTCCCTGCCTTGTAATCGCGCAGGAACTGCGGGAATGTCTGCTCGGAAAAGCCCGTGAATACGACATCCGCATGCTGTGCAGCCTCGTCCGGGAGCATGGAAGGATGCACCCCGCCGAGAAACACGGTCTTGCCCTTTTTCCGGAAATAGTCTGCGTAGGCATAG
>JAFZPL010000061.1 GCA_017550355.1 Oscillospiraceae bacterium
ACTGGCAGACAGGCTAGCTTGAGGTGCTAGTGTCCGAAAGGACGTGTGGGTTCAAGTCCCGTCGCTCGCACCAGTACTTTTTCTTACGATGAGTAGGAAATGCGCAGGATCGCTCCGTGCAGCATATGCTGTACGGGTGCTGATCCAAACCAAAGCTCATATGGAAAGGTGGCTGAGCTGGTCTAAGGCGCACGACTGGAAATCGTGTAGGCGTTGATAGCGTCTCGAGGGTTCGAATCCCTCCCTTTCCGCTGAAAACTCCCGAAACCGTTTGGTTTTGGGAGTTTTCTGTTTTTTATCGCTCGTGAGGGGAATGCCCCTCACTTTTTTTATCTGTACTGTAATAATCTCTCGGAAAACCGATCCTGTGATATAGAGGGAACCCTCGAAAGGAAGTGGTGGAATGGAAGACCGTCGCATCATCGAGCTCTTTGCGGATCGCGATGAGACTGCTCTGCACGAGCTGTCCGGCAAATACGGGGGCGCATGCAGGAATATAGCGGCTAAAATCCTTGGCAGCGAGGAGGACGCGAAGGAAGTGTTCAACGACGCCATGCTGAACCTCTGGAACGCGATCCCGCCGGCGTGTCCGGACGATCTCTTCAAATATTTGTGTACGGTGGTGCGGAGGCTGAGCCTGCAGCGTCTCGAAAAGCGCAGGGCGCAGAAGCGGGGCGGCGGGAGACAGGCGCTGTCGCTGGATGATGAGAACGTCATGCAGGTACCGGCAGCGGAGACCGTTGAAGCGGTGCTGAACGAGAGCATGACAGTGGATGCGGTCAATCGCTTTTTGGAAACGGTCTCTTATGATGCGCGGACGATCTTCATTCAGCGCTACGGCAACGGGCGCTCCGTGCGGGAGATCGCGGCGCTCTATCACATTTCACAGAGTAAGGTGCTCGTATCGCTGATGCGTACACGGAACAGGCTCAAGATCTGGCTAAAAGAGGAGGGATGGTTATGACCGAGAAGGAATTTCTGAACGCAGTGAAGAAAGCGGATCTTCGGTATTTTCGGGAAGCGGAACAGCGTGCGGCAGAGGCAGAATCGTTGTTGGATACGGAGGAAAAGCATATGAAACTAAAAAAAGGCATTCTGATCACGGCAGCAGCGGCGGTGCTGTCCGTCGGAGGTGTGACGGCGGCAGTTGCGATGCATGGGAAAAACGTGCAGAACGAGCGAGATGAGACGTCTCTGATCGAGGTGATCACCACAAAACCGAACATTGAAGAAACGAAAACGCTGGGGCTGCATCTGACAGATGATTATATTCCGCCGATTGCATACAGCGTCGGCTCACATTCAAGACCGCAATTTGTACAGAGTGATACAGGATGGTATTATGTTAAAAGAACTGGTCTGTTTGAACCTGTACTCTATTATACAGATGCTGCAACCGTACAAAGCGTGCCGCTGTGTATCAATCCGGAATGTAAGCATGACGGAAACTTATATTGTACTGCCACTACCAAAGCGTATTATGATAAAAAGCTTGTCTGGGCAAACGGTTCACTGTGGTGTACTGCAACGAAAAGCGTACATACAGACGAAGTGAATTCTGCGAATTATTCTAAAGATGCACGTCTCGTTTTGCTGGAATATGCACCGGACGGTTCTTCTATTCGTGAAATCGCTGATTTCGGAAAATCAGATCTTGCGTTTTCGGCACCGATCTATTATCGCGGTTATCTGTTTTTCTATATGCAAAAACAAATCGGTGTAACAGTTGAAGTTGAGGACGAATTTAAAAACGAAAAGAAAGTGTACAGGACAATTGGATATGAGCTGATCGCCTATGATCTGAACACAAAGAAAACGGTGACTGTTCAGTCCGAACTCCCGGCGGAAGGTTCTTATCAGCAATATACTATGCCGGAATGGTTCTGCGGAATCGGAAATGACATCTATTTTTATCAGTATGATGATGACTGGCAGCAGCCTTATTCACAGGGTCTGCATCGCGTTTCTTTGATTACCGGTGAGACTACGGATGTGGGAGAAAAAAATGTACTGACACTTTCAGAGAATGAGATGCTTTGTTTGGAGCCGAAACCGGAAACCAAATATCCAATCGAGTATGAAGTGCATCTGAAAAAGCTGAATTCCGAAGAAGATACAGTTCTGGAAAACTTAGATGTGAATAACAGCTATATCATGGATGAGAACTATATCTATTGCCGCGATTTTGACAGGGAAACAGAACATGTTTCCATCATGATATATGACAAAACCGGAAAAGAACGCGGCAAAGCGACTCTGCCGAAAAATGATGAAGTACAGAATTTCGCTGTCCTGAACGGACGCATTTACGCTGAAACAAAAGGAAGAATTGAAGCAACGGAGAACGGCGGAACACTCTGGCTTGGTGATACACCAGGATATGTTCACTCATGCAGTATAGAAGATGTGCTGGCGGGAAAAGCCGAATGGAAGACAGAATTTTGCGTTGATGAATATGTCCATAATGGCAAAAACTAAAAAAACGGGATCCTCCAAGCGGGGATCCCGTTTTGCTGTTATGAATTTGCGATCAGGGTAAGCACCTTTCCAAGATCGAAGGCGGTCAGCGTCCCGTCCAGATCAAGATCGCAGTTGTTGAGGGCTGACATCGAGAACAGCGATCTGTAATACTGCGAAAGCGATTCATCTTCCGCGATGAACCGTGCCAGCAGGACTGCATCACTGACGGTGCATTTGCCGTCGCAGTTGGTATC
Source organism: Oscillospiraceae bacterium (assembly GCA_017550355.1). Classification (GTDB taxonomy): domain Bacteria; phylum Bacillota; class Clostridia; order Oscillospirales; family Ruminococcaceae; genus Firm-04. The sequence continues at coordinate 2,715 of JAFZPL010000061.1, forward strand.
GCCGTCCTGTGTGCGGATGGCATTGATGAAGGTTTCATATTCGCCGTCGCCGTTCGTATCCACTGTGACGCCGATCGTCGTCGGAGTCAGCTCACGGATCAGCGCGGTCTGATAATTCGTTGAGAACAGGGCAGCTGCCTGATCCTTGAGATTATGCGCGGCAACGGTAACGGATTGCAGTGCATCAGAAACAGAGGAAACAAGATAGCCGTCGTCGCATTTCTGGAACAGCAGGTGATTCGTGCCGTTGCCTTTGAGCGTGACGGTGTCCCAGTCGGTCGTGCAATAGCCTTCGTTGGAGACAATCGAGACCTCGTACTGCATGTCCGTACCTTTCAGCTCAATGTGTCCTGCGGGATGCACATAGACGTTGGATGTGTTCTTGAATTTTCCGAGATAGGCGTTGTTTGCATAATGAAAATAGAAATCGAAATCGCCGATGACTGAACGGGAAGCGTCTGTCGAATCCTGCGGGGGATTGAAGATTTCATTCGGCACATCGGAACGCAGGAGTGTGCGGATAAAAGAAGGTTCGTACTTGCTGTCGGAGCTTTCGGCAGTGCTCCAGTACGGCACAGAGGGCGCTTCCTCGATGGACTGATCGGCGTTCCGGACATAAATCTTTGGATTTGCCAGCGTGCTGTTGTAGATGTGGATGCGGTTATAGATTTCGTTCTGTTCGATTCCTTCTGTCATCAGATCATGCACCTGCGTAACAGAATCATGGACATCCAGATTCACGAGGGCGCCGTGAGAAACATTCGAGCCGTCGGCGGAATTCCAGTAGCAGACCTTGCGGTTTCCGTCGGAGAGCGCGTAGTTATATGCAGGAATGATCCAGGAGCTTGTGGTGTTGTAGTAAATGCAGTATTCGTCTGCGAGTGCATTCTTTTCCAGCTCGCCCGGATCAGCAATCAGGATGCGTCCGGTATACTCTTTGCCGTTTACCCAGAATGTGCCTTTCTGATAGCCGTATGCGAGCACGGAGTGCAGCGATGTGGATACCTGCGAATTTGACGAATTGAACACGGCAGTGCGGATGCAGAGATTGATCAGCGGCTGATTGAGTTCAAATTCTGTGACCATGCGCTCGATGAACTGCGATTGCAGGTGATCGTCAAAATGCGTTTTCGCAAATTGTGTGTCCTGCCGCTGAGACGGGATATTCTGTAAATGGTAGAACAGATTGATGAGGGAGAGCACGTTTTCTGAGTTTGTGTTTTCGTTGAGAATATCATTGATGCCGCCGTTGGCTGAGGGAAGGTACATGCCCATTTTGGTGAGGATCTCCATCGACGTCATGCCGTAGCAGGAGCCTGACCATTTATCGGCTGCGAGCGTGTCCGGCAGGATCCGGAGAATCTCACGGTCGATATTGGACATCGGGAACTGCTGAATGAAATGCTCCATCGTTTCGCTGTCGACAGCATATCCTGTTGTGAACATGGTGGATGAATTGGAGAAATTCCAGTTATCCTTGCCCCATACGAAATGATCCTCACAGCAGTTATACGTGATATTCTCCACGACCGGCTGCATGGGATCGACATACCAGGCAACAGACCTGGAGCCTGTCAGTGCGCCGGAAAACGTGATGGTTGCAGACCATTTGCCCGGTGTGCGAAGTGTCTGAGAGCACCATCCCTTTGTCGAATTCCTGAAGATGTGGTTTTCGGAATCCGGTTCCCATTCAGTGCCATCCGGCAGGAAGAAACGGATTTTCACAGTGAAATCCTTGCCCAGACGCAGAATCTCATTGGGACTGTTCTTGTTGTACAGATGAAAGCAGAGATAGCTTTTCACACCGCGTTCCAGAGGCTTTTTGTAATCGCCCTCGGCATCTCCGTATTCGGAGGTGGAGATCCAGAAATTAAACGCATAGTTTTTGATATCAGTCGCCGCTGTCTGGATGGGGAGCGTGTCTGCGGAAACAGAACTGACCGGCATTGCGGCGGGCAGCAGCAGCATAAAGGCTGCACCGGCGGCAATGAATCTTTTAAGCAACTGTTTCATTGCAAAAACTCCTTTTTTCTTAAGGATACTATTATGATTATTATATCATAGAACATCGTTTTTGTCAATCTATCCCATATAAAAAGGAAACCGCCCCGTCTGCGCAGCATCAGACGGGGCGGCGTATGGAGAGGAAACTACCAATGAATGCCAAAGAATGAGTGAGAGGGTTATTCCTTGACACCACCAAGAGCAACACCTGCAATGATATATTTCGATAAGAGGAAATACACCACAAACAGAGGTAGCACTGTCATAACAAGTCCAAGGTACACAGCACCGAACTCAACCTTGTAGGAGTCGCCGGCGAGCTGGCTGACCATGATCGGCATGGTCCACTTGTCCTTGTCGGTCAACAGGATGGACGGAATGAACAGTGCATTCCAGCTTGCAACAAAAGCGAAGATCGCCTGTGTTGCCATTGCCGGCTTCATCAGCGGGAGCACGATCTGGTTGAATGTACGGAATTCGCCTGCACCGTCAATTCGCGCAGATTGTACGATCTCCATCGGCAGCGAAGGTATCATGTATTGTCGCATGTAGAATACCGTCGCCGGCGCCGCGATCGCGGGAACGATGAGCGGAATGTAGCTGTTGACCAGCTTGATCTTGTACATGAACTGATAGAAACCGATCGAAGTGACCTGACCGGGGATCATCAGCACGCACATGATCAGAACGAAGAATGCTTTCTTTGCTTTCCAGTCGTATGCAACGATAGAGTATGCAGTCAGAGTGGAGAAGTAGATGGTGCAAGCCGTTGCACCGACGGAAATAATGATCGAGTTCACAAAACCGGTCCAGGGATTGAAGGTCTTGCCTTCAAACACCTTGTAGTTCTTGAACAGATCGGTGCCGGGAATAAGGGAAATTGCGTTGCCCATGATGCTGTTGGAGCTTCTGGTACAGTTGACCAGCATGATAACGAACGGAAACAGACAGATAATCGCAATAAAGATGCAGACCACGTACTGGAATGCCGTAAAGCCGGTGCTTGCGCCGGAACGTTTTCTAGCCATTGTCATACACCTCTGCTTTCCTGTTTCCATTTTTTGCGCATTTCCTTCTTCAGTTTTTCTGCGGCAATCGCGTCTTTGTCACGCATCGTCCAGAAGAGAACTGCGGAAAGAATGCCGATGATAACGAACAGCATCATACTTGCAGCAGCAGCCTTCGAGAAGAACTGTCTGCCCTTGAATGCCAGCTGGTAAATGAACACGCTCGCGGTCGTTGTTGCGTTGTCCGGACCGCCGTTGTTGAACAGCAGCGGGATATCGAACATATTGAGACCGCCGATCATGCTAGTAATCAGAGTGTAAAGTAAAATCGTCTTCAGATTCGGCAGCGTAATGCGGAAGAATGTCTGTACGCTGTTTGCGCCGTCGATGTCAGCCGCTTCAAAGATGTCGGGGCTGATGCCAAGTACGCCGGAGATCATCATGATCATCGTGTTGCCGAACCATGTCCAGAACTGAATGAATGCAACGATGGTCTGTGAAGCGCCTTTGCTGGAGAAGAAGTCAAACGAACTCGTTTGCAGTCCAAGCGCAGTAAACAGCTCATTGACCGGTCCTCTCGGATAACCGAACAGGGTATTGAACAGGATTGCGATCGTTGCAGCTGTAATGATATTCGGCATATAGAAAACGACTTTGAAAAAGCCCTGACATTTGAGCTTGGAGGTTCTGGAAGTGAACCATGCCGTCAGCAGCAGGGCAAGAGACATTTGCGGGATGAAGTTCATGATCCAGATCAAAACTGTGTTTTTCAGAGAATCAATGAACGTCTGGTTGTGGAACATGTCAATAAAATTGGCAAACGGTTCCTCGAGAAGATGCGTTTCATTTCCGACACCGCGCATATCGGTGAAGCCGATAAACATGGTATAGAGCGTCGGATAAAAGTTGAAGATCAGAAAAATGATCATAAACGGTGCGGCATAGCGATAGCCGTACCGTGCATAAGAGAGTCCTCGGAGATACTTTTGACTTCTGGTCGTCAAAGTGGGAGCCTCCTTTCAGAGACTGCCCCATTCGGAGCGGACAGCCGAAGCTGCCGCCCCGATGAGCAGTATTAGAGTAGGCTAAAATTATTTGTGATGTGTTCCAAAAAAGGGATTAACCTGCAGACTCGATCTGGAGCTTATCCTTGACCTGGGTCTTGAAGTCAGCGATTGCCTGATCCTTGGTCTTCTTGCCGCCGGTGTACTCACGGACCTGATCACGCCAGATCTGGTTGATGCCTTCGTCGAACTGCGTCAGCGTCTTGCCGTTTGCCTTCTCGTTTGCCGGGATGAACACTTCGAACATGTTCTGATCGTCGAGCAGAGCGACCTTACCGTCAGACTCTTTCATAACCTTTGCAGATGCGACGGTATCCTTTGTGCCGCCGTCACCGTACAGGGTGCCGTTTGCCCAGTGATACTGGAGGCCGTCCTTGGAGGTGTCGAGGGTGACCCACTCGATGAGTTCAGCGACAGCTTCCTTGTTCTTGGAAGACTTGGTGCCGAGGAGCCATGTGCCGCCCCAGAAGAAACCGACAGGCGGTTCGCAGACTGCCCAGTCGCCGTAGGTGCCTTCGCCCTTCTTGGTACCGTTGACCTGCTTGACGATGGTGTAATTGATCAGCCATGCCGGTCCGAAGTAGCTGAAGATCTTCTTGGTGCCGTCGGTCACAACGTCTTCCTTACCGGAATCGACGTCCTTACCAGCGTGGTCACGCATATCTGCGTACCAGTCCGGCGTCCAGTCTCTGGTATC
>JAFZPL010000010.1 GCA_017550355.1 Oscillospiraceae bacterium
ATGCCGACGGGCAGCAGGTCACCGTGAACGAAGCCGGCTACACAAACGCGACGGCGTGGGAAAAGTACATGGACACCAACAAGAAGAATTCGCCGTTTGAATGCAAAATCGGCGGCTATACCGCTAAGGGCTATCTGTTCCAGGAACAGAAAAAGCTGCACGCCTGCTTTGCGATCCAGCTTGACGAAAAGAACAATCTGAATGTCAACGCGGATCTGGTCACCAACATGGAAATCAGCGATCTTCTGGCAAAGATGGACGGCGCGGGTCGCGAGGAGCTCAACAAGAAGATGACCGCATATGTCAATGATTTCATTTCGGCCTCCGCGGTTGTCACCGCAACGGGCGCGGCAGCGGCAGTTACCACAACGGCAGCGTCAGCCACTACTGCGGCAGTGTCCGCCTCCGCCGCGCAGACCACACAGACCAGCAGCACGAATGCCGGCACCGCAAATAAGGACGGCTATTCCGATCAGGATCTGGAATTCTACGCAAGACGCTACTACGGTCTGCACACGAACTACAGCCCGGAGCACGCTGCCGTCTCCCGCAACGCAGACGGCACGGCATCGATTCAGCTCTATGACAGCTTCTCCGATCACAATTCCACCTGCGCATGGTACACCGTGAATGTCCGCACCGGTGAAGGCGAAGACGCCCTCGGGAACAAATTCAATCTCACAGATACAACATCCGAGATTTGGATGCCGGAGCGCGATATCTACGGTGTGACGGACGGGGAATATGCCCGCATCCTCTACCTCGGCAAAATGACACCCGGCAGCGAGCTGAACCCGATGACGCTGCAGTCGCTCATCAACAACACGGTCGGCGTCCGCGAATATGTCAACCATTTCGACTATATCAACAGCATTCCGGAAACCCAGATGTTCAGCTCCTATGACGGCGAATATGTCTTTATGATCATTCCGGCGGAATATGACGCGACGATCCGGATCGACAGAGCCTCCTCGGAGTCAAGCGGCATGGAAACGGTCACCCGCACCTATACCGCATCTCCGGTCATCCTGCGCTGCAACAAGGGCGGCAAGAGCGACGTCAAAGTGTATATCACCGATCAGCGCGGCGAACACAGCTTCTCACCGAAGCTCAAAAACGGCTGGTCCACGGACTGCGGCGGCGAGAAGGTCGAAGACCTGGCATATCCGTTTGACTGAGGGTAGCATGATGAAAACGCTGCGTAAGATCACAGACATTGCCGATATCATCGTCTTTGTCTGCACCACACTTGCCGTTGCGGGCGTATTCTATGAGGGCATGACGCAGAAGTGGTATGACTTTGTGGGCGTGCTTGTCGTCTGTATGGATTATTCCTTCCTGCCGACAACGATCCTGCATCTGGCCGCCGACAAAAAAGACTTGCGCCTCCTTCCGCATATCATCTCCGCGCTGATGCTGGCTGCGGCCGTCGTGATGAAGCTCGCCGGAACGGATTACCCCGCGTGGTCACTGGTGCTGTGGTATTTCTACATTTGGTTCCTGTACGGAACCATGCTTGCAAAACGGTTCTTTCAGCGGCCGGCATCCCGTGACCGTTCAAACAATCATTCATGAGGTATCAACTGTGAACATCAAAAAAATCACCGCCATTCTTTCCGCCATGCTCCTGGCAGCCGTGCTTGCTTCCTGCGGGGGCGATACAGACGGCGGCGAAAAGGCCGAAAATCCGACAAATCTGTTTGACTGAAGAGGCAGTAATTATGAAAATAAAGAAAGCAATCGTGTTACTCGGCGCAATGGTCATGGCGCTGAATATGGTATCCTGCGGCGGAAATGAGCCCGTCAGCGGCGGTGCTGCTACCAGTTCATGTTCGCATCAGGAGGGAACGAAAGAAATAATTATTGACGACATGAACCTGACAGAAGCAATCGGCAAAAATTTCAAGGCTCAGGTTGCAGGCGGCTGGAAGCTCATGTCTGCAAGCGAGATCGGCAGCATGACGGACGACGCAGATTTCCTTGTAAAAGGCGATCACTGGGACGCATCTGCGCCGTATCTCCAAATTTCCTCGACCACAGGCAATTTCTTCGATTGGAAACAGCAGCTCAAGGACGATCCCAATGTGAAGTATATCGGCGATTATGGTGTCCTCGGTATACCCGGCGTCATATGGCGTTTCACCGATAAAATCGCCGGCGCAGAGATCGGCGGAAAAATCGTGACCGTCACGCCGCAGAACGGCATTGATATGGAAGATGAAACCGTTATGGCGATGATCGGCACGATCTGCTGGGCAAACGATGAAACAGCCGAAACGACCGCCGTTTCCGCAGCGGAGACGACCGTAACGGTCAGCGAAACGGCATCCTCCGCGGCAGAAACCACGGAAACCTCTGCGGAAACTACAGAGACAACGGCAGCGACTGAAACAACCGCATCCGCTGCGGGTACCGCCACAACCGCAGAAGGTGCGCTCCCGGTGCATGAGGTTCCGACGCCCGGCGTTCACAAATTCACGCTCCCGGCAGACTGCCCCTATGACTTTGATGACATCTCATTCCACGCAAAGAACTACTATGAGAACCACACAAACAACAGTGTGCAGTTTGCGGAAGCCGAAAAGCTCAACGGCAATATCCTGACCATCCATCTCTATGACATTGTGGATTTCTGGCCGCTGGATTACCAGTATTACTATGTGGACTACCACGATCTCAAGGGCACGGATATCGACGGCAATCCGGTCGATCTGGAATCCACCGAGCAGACCGTCTGGTTCCCCGGCACCGCACTGAACAGCGTCGATTTCGGAGAAAGCCGGGGCGCGGCGCTGTATCTCGGCAAGCTGGACGCGGACGGGGAATTCGGCAAAGCCGCCGTGCAGGCGCTTCTCAGCCGGCCGGAGAATGCCGCCTATGCGGAGAAATACACATTCATCAGGGATATCCCGGAGGACAACTACATCTCGCCGGTCGGCGGCGCAAAACCGAACGCAGAGGTCTGGATGCTGGTTCCGCGTCCGACCAATCTGAGTACACAGATCAACGTGCTGAATCAGAATGCCGCCGGCGACCCGGTCGGACTGGTATATCACAGCGCGCACGGTTCCCCGATCCTGCTTGCCTGCAATGCCGGCGGCTGGAACGACTGCGAGGTCACATTTATCTCCGAGGGCGACGGTGTCTCCCGGACGTTCAAGCCGTACATCACCAAGGATACCGGTGTGCCTGCCTGTACGCAGGATTATATAAAAATATTGAATTAAGGAGGGTTTTACATGAGCCAGGACTCAACACAGATGTGCTGTCCGAACTGCGGCGGTACAATGGAATTCGACCCGGCACTCGGCAAGCTCAGATGCATTTTCTGTGATTCCGCATTCACACGCGAGGAGTGCGCCGCATTCTTCAAGGAACAGGAGGAACAGGAACAGGCAAAGCAATCCGGCAGCGACTGGGGCAGCGACGGTCAGGGCATGAAGGCGTTTTCATGCAGCACCTGCGGCGCGGAGATCCTCACCGATGGGAACACCGGCGCGACCAGATGCCCATACTGCGGCAACACCACCGTCATTGAGGGACAGTTCTCCGGTGCGGCCAAGCCGTATCTCGTCATTCCGTTTGCCTTCACCAAACAGCAGGCAATGGAAAAATACAAGGCATACTACGAAAAGAAATTCCTGCTGCCGAAGGCGTTTCTCGGGAACAATCAGGTGGAGGAGATCCAGGGCGTTTACGTGCCGTTCTGGCTGTTTGACGGCGCGGTCACCGTCGATGCGGAATTTGAAGGCGCGGACAAACGCGAGACCGATACCGAGATCATCCGCGATATCTACCGCTGTGAACGCCGCGGCTCGGTCGCGTTCAGCAATGTGCCGGCGGATGCTTCCAGGCGGATGCCGGACGATATCATGGATTCGCTGGAGCCGTTCCGCTTTGACGAGCTGAAGCCCTTTGACATGATGTATCTGCCGGGCTTCCTCGCGGAGAAATTCGATGTGGAGGGTGACGACGATCTTGCGCGTGCCGAAAAGCGCGTCAC
>JAFZPL010000062.1 GCA_017550355.1 Oscillospiraceae bacterium
CGAAGTTTACTGCGGCTGCTGCCGAAAAAATCGAAAAGGCAGGCGGGAAGGCTGAGGTGATGTAATGTGTTCAAAACGCTGAAGAACGCTTGGGGTGTCCCCGAGATCCGCAAGAAGATTTTGTTCACACTGTTCATCATCATCATTTTCCGCATGGGTTCCGCAATTACGGTCCCGTTCCTTGATACCACGATGATCACTGAGTGGATGAGCGAGAAGGCAAAGAACGGCAACTTCCTTGAGTACCTCGACATCCTCTCCGGCGGCGCTCTGGCAAAGGCAACAATCCTTTCCCTCGGCGTCACACCTTATATTAACGCAAGCATTATCATCCAGCTTCTGACTTATGCACTGCCTCCCCTTGAGCGATTGCAGCAGGAGGGTGAGGACGGGCGCAAAAAGCTCAACACCATAACGACATGCGTCGCACTTGGTCTTTCCGCTTTCATGTCCACGGCTTATTACCTCACGCTGAAAAACAGCGCAAAGGCAATCAAGTATACGACCGGCGGCGAAGGCTGGCTCGCAATGTTCGTTATCATCCTCTGCTTCATGGCGGGTGCTTCGCTCGTCATCTGGCTTGGCAACCGCATCAATGAGCGCGGCATCGGCAACGGTATCTCCATGATCCTCTTCGCAGGTATCTGTGCGAGAATCCCGACTGATATCGGTCAGCTCGGCGGTCTGGTTCTGGATGACCCCAAGGCATACTTCACCAAGGTCGTGATTTATCTGCTGATCTTTGTTGCCATGATCGTCGGCATCGTCTTTATGAACGAGTCCGAGCGCAGAATCCCGATCCAGTATGCAAAACGCGTTGTCGGCAGAAAACAGTACGGCGGACAGAACACGCACATTCCGATCAAGATTTGCATGTCCGGCGTTATGCCGATCATCTTTGCAATGAGCTTCATGTCCCTGCCGTCCATGTTCTCCATGTTCTGGCCTCCGGTTGATGTGATCACCGAGACCACGACAGGCGGACAGAAGTTCTATTACAACTTCGTTCACTTCTTCAGTACGAGGAGTTATTCCTACGCAGTGATCTATTTCATCCTCATTATCCTGTTCAACTACTTCTATGTGGCGATTCAGTATAATCCGGTTGAAATGGCAAACAATCTCCGCCAGGCAAACGGCGGTATTCCCGGCATCCGTCCCGGCAAGCCCACTTCGGATTACATTCAGAGAGTGCTTTCCAAGATCTCGCTGGTCGGTGCTGTGTTCCTCGGCGTTGTTGCCGTATTCCCGATCATCTTCCTGAACCTCACGACGCTCGATGTTTCGTCCATGGGCGGTACATCTGTCCTGATCGTGGTCAGTGTTGCGATCGAAACGGTCCGTACGCTCGAATCTCAGTTGATGATGCGTCATCATAAGGGATTCCTCGGATAACCTCACTTGTAAAGGAGACAGTTATGAATCTCATTCTTCTTGGTGCGCCCGGTGCCGGCAAAGGCACGCAGGCGGAGGCGATTTCCGCAAAGCTCGGCATTCCGCAGATCTCCACGGGCAATATGCTCCGCGAGGCTGTGAAGAACGGCACTGAGCTGGGGCTTAAGGCAAAGGCTGCTATGGATGCAGGCGATCTGGTCTCCGATGATATCATCATCGGCATTCTGAAAGACCGCATCGCTGAACCGGATGCAAAGAACGGCTTCATTCTGGACGGCGTACCGCGTACTGTCGCACAGGCTGAGGCACTCGACACGATGGGCATCGTCATTGACACGGTGCTGGAGATTCACGTTGCAGACGAAAGAATCTGCGCGAGAATGTCCGGCAGAAGAGTCTGCGAAAAGTGCGGTGCTTCCTATCACATCGAGTATAAGCCGACCAAGGCTGAAGGCATTTGCGACAGCTGCGGCGGCAATGTGGTGCAGCGCAAGGACGATGCACCGGAGACTGTCCTTTCCAGACTTTCTGTCTATCAGGAAAAGACTGCTCCTCTGAAGGATTACTACGCAAAGACCGGCAAGCTCGTGACCGTGGAAGGTCAGGAAGAGGTCAAGGATACCACGAAGCTGGTCTTTGAGGCACTCGGCATCACCGAGTAAGGCGCATATCATGGTTTCGATCAAAAGTGCGTCTGAAATCGCAAAAATGGCGGAGGCGGGCAAGATCGCTGCACACGCGCTGAACGTGGTCGGTGAGAAGCTCCGCCCCGGCATGACAACATTGGATATTGACAAGATCGTGCATCGCGAGATCACCTCGCACGGCGGCGAGCCGAATTTCCTGCATTTGTACGGATTTCCCGGCAGCGCGTGCGTTTCGGTGAACGAAGAGGTCATTCACGGCATCCCCGGCGGGCGCAAGCTCCGGGAAGGGGATATCGTGAGCGTGGACTTGGGTGCCCGCTACAAGGGCTGGAACAGTGATACCTGCTATACCTTCGCGGTCGGTGAGATTGCTCCGGAGGTGAAGAAGCTCCTCGAAGATACCGAGGCTTCTCTCTATAAGGCGATCGAGGCGGCGCAGGTGGGCGCAAGGATCGGTGATATCTCCCATACCGTTGAGGTCTACTGCCGTGAACGCGGCTACGGGATCGTGCAGAATTACTGCGGACACGGTATCGGCAGGGAGGTACACGAGGATCCGGAGGTACCCAATCACGGCAAAGCCGGTCACGGCATGCGTCTTGCAGAAGGCATGACCATCTGCATCGAGCCGATGATCAATCTGGTCGGGGATGATGTTCACACGCTGCCGAACGGATGGACTGTCGTCACAGACAGCGGTTCCTACTCGGCACACTTTGAGCATATGGTCCATATCACCGCCAACGGGCCGGTGATCCTGACCAAACGGTGACCGGAGGTCTTTCCCATGGAGAGATGGATTTGCGAAACGGGCAGGATCGTGCTTGCTAAGGCAGGCAGAGACGCCGGACGGTTCTTTGTGGTTATCGGGACGGAAGGATCCGATCTGCTTCTCGCAGACGGAGAACGCCGCACCCTCGCAAAGCCGAAGCGGAAGAATCCTGCACATGTCCAGCGTACCGAACAGACGGCTGATCCCATGCCGCAGACAGACCGCGCTCTGCGTACAGTTCTGCGCGTGCTGAATGAAAAGACGAACCAGCCGCAAACAAAATTTAACCAAGTCCGTAAGGAGGTCATCGACGATGTCGAAACAGGATGTAATTGAAGTCGAAGGCGTGGTCACGGAGGCCCTGCCGAATGCAATGTTCAAGGTCGAGCTCTCAAACAAGCATGTGATCCTTGCGCATATTTCCGGCAAGCTGAGAACGAACTATATCCGTATCGTCCCCGGTGACCGTGTCACAGTCGAGATGTCGCCCTACGATCTGACAAAGGGCAGAATCACCTGGCGCTCCAAATAATCAGGGGACGCTGGGAAAAGGAGGTATTTCCCAATGAAAGTCAGACCTTCCGTTAAGCCCATGTGCGAGAAGTGCAAGGTCATCAAGCGCAAGGGCAAGATCATTGTTATTTGTGAAAACCCGAAGCATAAGCAGCGTCAGGGCTGATCGCTCTGCGCATTTGGAGGTGTAATTAGGTATATGGCTAGAATCGCTGGTGTGGACCTCCCGAAGGAAAAGCGCGTTGAGATCGGTCTCACGTATATCTTCGGAATTGGTCGGACGACGGCTACCAAGATCCTCAAGGAAACCGGTATCAACCCCGATACCAGAGTGAAGGATCTCACTGAAACCGATGTCGCGGCGCTGCGTGCGTATATCGACGCGAACTGCCTCGTGGAGGGCGACAAGCGCCGCCGTATCTCCATGGATATCAAGCGTCTTGTCGATATCGGCTGCTACCGCGGTGTGCGTCACCGCAAGGGCCTGCCTGTAAGAGGACAGCGCACAAAGACAAACGCCAGAACACGCAAGGGCCCGGCAAAGACCATTGCGAATAAGAAGAAGTAAGGAGGGACTTAGCCTTGGCACAGCAGAAAAAGAAGGTCACGACCATCAGAAGACGCAGAGAGCGCAAGAACATCGAAAACGGCGCAGTGCATATCCAGTCTACGTTCAACAACACGATCGTGACGATCACCGATACGCAGGGCAATGCGATCTCTTGGGCATCTGCCGGCGAGCTTGGCTTCCGCGGCTCTAAGAAGTCCACTCCGTTTGCCGCACAGAGCGCAGCAGAGACTGCCGCACGCGCAGCAATGGAGCATGGTCTCAAGACCGTTGAGGTCTACGTGAACGGCCCCGGCTCCGGCAGAGAGGCAGCGATCCGTGCGCTTCAGACCGTCGGTCTCGAAGTCCGCATGATCAAGGACGTCACACCCATTCCGCACAATGGCTGCCGTCCTCCGAAGAGAAGACGTGTCTGAGTTATTGGGAGGTGAATGAATAATGGCAGTTCAGAAAGAACCGATCATGAAGAAGTGCAGAACACTCGGCATTTCTCCGGCAGTTATGGGCGTTTCCAAGAAGGAATCGAACCGTTTCAAGAACGTGACCAACCGCAAGAAGGTCTCTGAGTACGGCACGCAGCTGAAGGAAAAGCAGAAGCTCAAGTTCATCTACGGCATGCTGGAAAAGCAGTTCCACCACTATTTCGAGATTGCAACCAAGATGGAGGGCAAGACCGGTGATAACCTCATCACGGTGCTCGAATCCAGACTGGACAATGTGGTCTTCCGCCTTGGCCTGGCACTCACCAGACGTGAGGCAAGACAGCTCGTTGCACACGCACACTTCACCGTCAACGGTCAGAAGGTCAACATCCCCTCTTACCGCGTTAAGGTCGGCGATGTGATCGCACTGCGCGAGAAGGACAGAACTTCCGAGAAGTTCAAGGCGACTGTTGAGGCAACCGCAGACAGAGTTGTTCCGCTCTGGCTCACCGCAAAGAAGGAAGACTTCTCTGCGACTGTTGTTCGTATGCCTTCCGCAGACGATATCGAGTACGAGGCACAGACGCACCTGATCGTTGAGCTGTACTCCAAGTAATCGCTGTGATTTGCTCGCACAGTCTGCATCAATGGCAGGCTGCAACAAACTGATTGCACAACAGGAGGGTATTTATGCTGAAAATGGAAAAGCCGGAAATCGTTACCGATGAGCTGCATTCCGACGGTAAGTTCGGTCG
>JAFZPL010000063.1 GCA_017550355.1 Oscillospiraceae bacterium
AGGAGAGCATATCGTTCATCCAGCCCATATTCCACTTGAAATTGAAGCCCAGACCGCCGATGTCGGTCGGCTTTGTGACCAGCGGCCATGCCGTCGATTCCTCTGCGATCATCAGGACGTCCGGATGCCGCGCAAAGACTGCTTCATTGAGCTGACGCAGGAACGCGACTGCTTCGAGGTTCTCTCTGCCGCCGTTCACATTCGGACGCCACTCACCGTCTCTGCGGTCGTAGTCCAGATAGAGCATCGAAGCGACTGCATCGACGCGCAGACCGTCCACATGGAAGGAATCGAGCCAGTAGCATGCGGAAGAAATGAGGAACGAGCAGACTTCCGGTCTGCCGTAATCAAAGACGCATGTGCCCCAGCCTTTGTGCTCACGCTTGAGCGGATCGGTGTATTCGTAAAGCTGTGTGCCGTCGAATTCAAAGAGACCCTGTGCATCCTTCGGAAAGTGCGCCGGAACCCAGTCGAGGATGACGCCGATGCCCGCCTGGTGGAACATGTCGATCATTCTGCGGAAATCGTCCGGTGTGCCGAAGCGGGAGGTCGGTGCGAAATAGCCCGTGACCTGATAGCCCCAGGAACCGTCGAACGGGTACTCCGTCAGCGGCATGAATTCGATATGGGTATAGGACATCTCCTTCATATAGGGGATCATCTGCTCCGCGAACGCAACATAGGAGAGCGGATTGCCGTCCGGATAGGTGCGCCAGGAGTCAAAATGCGCCTCGTAAATATTCATCGGAGACTTGTAGACATTTGTCTTTGCTTTCTTCTCGAACCACGCCTGATCGTTCCAGGTGTATTCGGAATTGAAGATCTTGGTGGAATCCTGCGGGGCAGTCTCGAAATGCTGCCCGTAGGGATCGTTTTTCAGCAGCGTTTCACCGGTTTTGGCGAGGATGCTGTATTTGTAAAGCGTAAACTGCGGAAGACGGCTGATCTCTGCTTCCCAGATGCCGTCTGCGATCTTCTTCATGGGGTTGCTCTGTGCATTCCAGTTATTGAAATCGCCCACCACAGAAACGTCAATGGCGTTCGGAGCCCATACGCGGAAAACCGTCAGGGAAGCGCCGTCACGTTCTATATTGTGTGCGCCGAAAAACTGCTGTGCGTCGTAATTGCGGCCCTGATAGAACAGGTGCAGCGGGAACGCATTCGGATTCTGTGCAGATTCTTGTTTGCTCATGCTTCACTCTCCTGAACGGGCTGCATATTCGGGTGCAGCCAGCGTTCTTTCCTTTCTTGAATTTATCGTTTGTTGCTGCTTGGGTTTTTCAATTTATCGGTTGTCATAGAATACAAAAATCGATAATACCGTATTCTTATTTTATCACAAAATTTAGGAGATTTCAAGTGATTTTTTAATTTAGCAGAAAATTCGTACATATAACCAAGTCGAGATGGATTTTTTGTGCATTTTGATGGGTATTTTTCACGCATTTGAGTGAGTCTCTCTCATTATTCACACTTTATTCACACTTTGGGGACGCTTGTTTCCGGTAAAAAAAGGCGATCCCGGCGAAAAATAAACGAAAAATGTAATGAAAAACGGAAGCGGAGCAAAAGCCCGCGAAACCGGTACATTTTTTCTTTATTTCTTGCTGTCTGGACGATCGGAACTTCGGCAATTCATCCTTCATAACCTGCACGGAAACGCCGGGCGAGGAGCGCACTCAAAAGGGGAAGGGGCAGTTCACAGCCCCTCCCCCTTATCGGTTTTCCAGCCATTATTTGCTGCTTCCTGCCTCACGCAAAGTCGATGTTGGCGGCAAGCACAGTCACGTCGTCCCGCGGGATTCCGTATGCGTCGCGCTGAGCCTTCGCACATACCGCATGCGTCAGTGTCTGGAGATCGCCGCCCTGTGCCACGCGCTGCCGCACAAACGGGTACAGCGCATCGTCCAGCCCGTCCGACAGCAGAAACAGCATATCTCCGCGCTCCAGCTTCAGAACGGTTGTATACGGTTCCGCCTGCGGCAGAATCCCGATCGGATTCGTCGCCGCCTGACAAACCGTCACGCGCTCCCCATGCCGGATCAGCGTTGGGCCTGCGCCGTATTTGTAGAGTGTGACCGCCGCTGTGTCCGTGCAGATCCGTGCCACATCCAGCGTTGCGAAACGCTCATCGCCCGATTTTGTCAGCATGATCGCGTTGATCATCCGCGCCGCTGCCTCACAGTCCATGCCGGACTGCACCAGCTGCCGGAAATTCGAGATCACGATCCTGGAATCGACCGCTGCATGCTTGCCGCTGCCCATGCCGTCCGAGATCACCAGATAGACCGCGCCGTCGCTGTCCGAAAAGGTATCCCATGAATCGCCGCAGGGCTCATCCTCATGCACCGCGCACTGTGCAGCCGCCGTTGAAACCGCATAGCCGCCCGTGCCGCGGAAGAGCAGGCGCTGTGCTTCACCGGCGTGTTCCGTGCCGCAGTAAATGACCGGCGTTTTCACAGCGTCCGTGATGCATTCTGCGAGCATGTCCGGATCCGGTGCGGAATCCTCCGGCGCATAAAATTCCACCAGCAGCCGTTTGCCGCGCGGTTCACTCACTGCCGCCGCAATATAGGGAATGCCGTATTTTTCGAGTCCTGCCGTGAGATACTGCGTCAGTTCCCGCGAATACTGCTTTCCGGAGCGCTGTCCCGCACGGCGCAGCAGTTCCTCCGTAATGCGCATCTGCGAAAAGAGCATCATCTGCGATTCGTGCAGCCGTGCCGACAATGCCCGTGATGCCGCATTCCGCCGCTTCATCCGCGTGAATTCCTCCGTGAGCTGTTCAGCACGCAGACAGCCTTCCGGAATGCAGAGCGGTTCTGCAAGACCGGTCTGCGCCATGTTCCGGAACCGCGTACGGATCTCCTCGCCGCTGCCCTCCCAGCAGGTCGCCTTGCTCCGGCATTTCCCGCAGACACGTTCCTGCACGCCGACAGACGGATCCTTCGCGTGTTCCCGCGCATCCAGCATATTCGCGATCCGTTCCGCAGATTTCCGCACGCCTGTCAGTGCGTGGGACATGAACTCCATGCGCACCGTCGTCAGCTCCGCGAGCGCACTTTCTGCATCCTGCCAGCAGAACAGCATATCGAGCAGCTTAACCGCCGGCAGGCACAGAAAGAGCAGTCCGCCGAGCATGATGTTCACCCAGAGCGACGCTGCCTCCTGCGTCCAGCCGCAGAGCCATGCACCAATGCCGCAGACTGTCTGCATCATCACATATAATAGTGCGTTCCGCTTTTCGGAGCATGCGCCCGCAGCAAGCCCCGCAGCGGGAAGCATCGCCGCAAAGCACGCCGCATCTGTTCCGGAGAGCAGCAGCGCACAGACTGCCAGCGACGCTGTGAACGTGCCGCCTGTTCCGGCGTAGCGTTTCGATGCCGTCAGGATGAGAAAGCCCATGCAGATCACGCCGAACCGGAACATGAAGAACTGCGCCGAAGAGATCGCTGCCAGCAGGACAGTCAGACAGATCGCACAGGGAAGCGCGTCGGCGCGGGAAATGCAAACGGGACAGCCCCGCGTCGTGCAGCGGATCACGGCGCTGATGCAGAACGCGAGCAGCGGAACGGTCAGTGCCGCCGAGATGCATGTGAGGATGCTGCCGCTGCCGAGGAGTCCTGCCGCCGCGAAAATGCCTGCCGAGAGCGCAGCCGCAAGCCCGCCCGTCAGTGCTGCACCGCGCGGCGTACACTGTGTCCCCGTCACCCAGCGCAGCAGCACCGCAAGCACGAGCATACAGATGATGACCGGCTGGCGCACGAGTATTCCGGTCAGGGCATAGGTGAAGATGCTGCCTGCGAGCACTGCGACACCGTTGACCGGTGAGACAGCAGCGGCAAGGGCTGTGCTGAGGGGCAGGCGCATCCCGCGGAAGGATGCAGCCGAAAGCAGACAGCCCGCCGCCGCGCTGAACAGTACGCCTGTGATGCAGAGAAACCGTTCACGTTCCGGAGAATTCTTTTTCATATGAGTACCTCACTTTTCTTTTCCGGCATATTTTTGCGTTGGCATATTCCGCCCGCAAAGTTCATATCCTAATTATAGCAGAAGCCCTCCGCGAAATATGTCGAGACGGGGGACTTCCGGAAAGGGGATTGCAATTTTACGGAAAATGTGTTATCATATAAAAAAGAATCGGAAAGGAACCGTCTGCATATGATTACAGATTCATACGATATTGAAAGCGATCCGATCGTAAATTATGAAGCGTTCTATGGGCCTGCAAAGCATCTGGTCAGGCAGTGCCTGGTGATTTTTTCCAAAGAGATCCACGACCGGATCCTCTCGGAGTACGAATGCAGGAAGATCGCAGAAGTCACGTTGTGCAGCGGCGCAATTCCGGTCTGGTCTTTTATGCAGAACGGCAGAGAGATCGCATTCTATCTGACGCATATCGGTTCTGCGCCAGCGGGCGGACTGATCCCGGAGGTGCATCATCTGACGGGCGCTGTGCAGTTCATCATGTCCGGTTCCTGCGGCAGTCTGGACGACGGGATCACCCGCGGAAAATACATCATCCCGACACAGGCATACCGCGGCGAGGGGCTGTCCTATTATTATGCGCCGCCGCAGGATTATATAGACATCAAAAACGCCGGCCGGCTTGCAGAGATTTTTTCGGAGCTCCGCATCCCGTTTGTAAAAGGAAAGGTCTGGACGACAGACTGTCCGCTGCGTGAAACGGTCAATCTTGTGAATCAGCGGAAGCAGGAGGGCTGTATCGCGGTGGAAATGGAGATTGCCGGTGTACAGGCAGTCTGCGATTTTTACGGCTTTGAACTGTATGATTTTCTGGCGGCAGGCGATGTGCTTGCAGAAGGAAATTATCAGGTGGAAAATCTGTCTGACGCAAACCATAATTTCGATAAACTGCGAATCGCGTTACAGATCGCAGAACGGATCTGAAAATTCAAGGAAAGAGGGAGAACTGCTATGCGAAAAATGACCGCTGCCGTTTCCGCCTTGCTGCTTTGTGCAATGCTGACCGGCTGCAGAAGTGCGCGGGGCGGCGAAACCGCCGCACAGACCGCGGCTGAAACGACTGCCGTGACCACGACCGTTTCTACGACATCGGCGACGACCACCACCACGACCACCGTGTCGACTTCGCTGACCACATCATCCGAAACAACGGAAACAACCTCCGATACATCCGGCACGGAGAGCACATCCTCCGTTTCGACCAAAACCACTGCCGCAAATCCGGACGGCAAGGACGTGAAGATCCTCTGGAGCGAGCGCGGACTGGAAGCGCTTCCTGCTGCCGCGGAGGGCTACGGCGAACCGCTGACGCAGGGCTCGGACTATCTCGGCTGGACGCTCGAAAATTACAGCGGTACACCGCGCGGCAATTCGCTTTCCGCATTCAGTGCAGAGTTCTCGCGGAAGGATCCTGTCACTGCAAACGGCATCCTGACAGCTGTGACGGGCGCCGATTCCTCTGTTCAGCTCAGCCTGCGCGTGGATAATCAGGCGGATTTCCCGTATTTCCCGGCAGATACAAAGGAGCGCGGACAGTTCATCGTTTCCGACAAGGATGCGCTCTGGAAGATGCTCAAACAGGAGGGAAGCCCATCTGCGAGTACGTCGATTGCCGTGACCGTGTCGATCGACAGGCTCACCATCCGTCTCGGCGACAAGCAGAACGAAATCAGCGTAACGTCGGCATCCACACGCTGATGCAGGAATAACAGCAAAGGGAGTATTATAATTAATGAAAAAAGCAGCGAAGATCATCGGCATCCTCGCGGTGTTAGCCGGCGCACTGGTGCTGGCGTGGTATCTGCGCGGCAGACCGTTCACCGCCGTCGGATACCGGTTCTATCCGTTCAGCCGTGAGGTCTGTGAGATACAGCTCACCGTGGACGGCAGGGAAACGCCGCTGACGGCGGACATGGTGATCCCCTGTATCATGGAAAGTCAGATTGAAAACACCGTTCTTTCCGTGGAACAGACGCAGGACGGCGGCGTGGTCAGCTGTAAAGGCGGCGAATACGGCGATCAGCCGTTTTCCATCGCCGTTCCGCTGGAAGGCAAAGAGCCGGCAGTGTTCACCATCTCGCCGTTCGTCGCGGACTGGTGGGATATCACGAAAATCACGCTCACGCTGTCCGTGGACAGCAAGACGGACACATACGAGACAGAGTATCATTTTTCGATGTATCACACGGAACGCGACGGCTATGATACACAAGCAATCCTCTCTGAAAATATCATTAGGATGTCCGGCCTCTGAGTATGACTGTTCATCCAAAAGGAGAAATCATTCAATATGAAAAAGAAAGGCAAAATCCTCATCGCTCTGGCTGCGGCAGCCGGCGCACTGCTGCTGACATGGTATATGCGCGGCAGACCGTTCACCGAAATCGGCTACCGGCTCTATCCGTTCAGCCGCGTGGTGTGCGAAGTACAGCTCACCGTAGACGGCAAGGAAACGCCGCTGACGGCGGACATGGTGACACCGGGGCTGTTCGGAAGCACCCGCACAGAAAACACCGTCCGTTCCGTCAGGCAGACGGATGGCGGCGGCGTAGTTCGCTGCAAGGGCGGCAGATACGGCAGCCAGCCGTTCCTCATTCATGTGCCGATGAAAGACGGAGAAACGGCGGTGTTCACCATAAACCCGGTTGTTGCGAACTGGTGGGAGATTACGGATATCCGGCTGGAACTGTCAGTGGACAGCGCGGCACATAGCTATACGGCGAAATATCACTATGAAATGTACAGCGAAGAGCATGATGATGTCGGAACGAGCGGGGAGATCCTTGCCGAAAATGTGCTGCGCGTGAACGGAATATAATGCAGAAGCAGGCACGTTTTTCTGAAAAGCGTGCCTG
>JAFZPL010000064.1 GCA_017550355.1 Oscillospiraceae bacterium
AGATCGGCGGCGGTGGTTGCCTCAAAGATCAGTGCGGCGTCGGGATCGACCGCGTTTGCCGCAGGCAGTGCGCCGCGCAGTCCGACCTCCTCCTGCACCAGAAACGCAAATTCCGTATCATACGGCAGATCGCTCCGCAGCAGGTGCAGCAGGACTGCACAGCCGAAGCGGTCGTCGAGCGCCTTTGCCGCCAGCGAATCAGCGCCGAATCTGCGCCATGCCGTATCAAAATACGCGATATCGCCGGGGCGCACATATTGGAGTGCCTCCGCCTTGTCTGCCGCGCCGATGTCGATCGTCAGTGCATGCATCGAAGCAGGCTTTTCGCGTTCTTCCTTGGAAAGATGGTGGATGGGCTTGCTGCCGATCACGCCCGGATGTCCGTTCACCGTGACCGTGCGCCCGATGACTGCCGCTGCGAGCACCCCGCCCACGCAGTCAAATGCGAGCGAGCCGTCCTCGTTGATATAGGTGATCATCAGCGCGACCTCATCCATGTGTGCTGTCAGCAGAAGCCGCTTTTTCGGTGCCTTTGCACCCTTTTTGTGAACGAGAACATTGCCGAGCCTGTCCGTGCGGACAGCATCCGCAGGCAGATCCATCGTTTTCAGTTCGTTCAGGATATAGGCACGGACATCGTCCTCTCTGCCGGACGTGCCGTTGATCATCGTGAGCTTCATAAGGTCGTTCAGAGCCATGCCGCATCACACTCCTTTGCAAAGCTGACCAGCAGATCCACCGTGCTCTGCACATCGGCGAGATCGAGCACCTCGACCGGCGTGTGCATATTCCGGATGGGGATGGAGACCGTTCCCGCGGCGCATCCGCCCGGTGCAAGTGCAAGGGCATCTGCGTCCGTGCCGGTCGTGCTTGTCATGATTTCCGCCGTCCACGGGATCTCGTGCTGCTGTGCGGTGCGGATCAGGCGGTCGGAGAGCGCCTTGGAGAGCACCGGTGAGATGCCGATTGCGGCGCCGGAGCCCAGCGGGAAGCATTCCTGCGGATCCTCGCCGTGCGCCATTGCGAATGTGGTGTCGACGGCGATCGCGATATCCGGCTTGAGATTTGCCGCCGCCAGCTTTGCGCCGCGGCCGGAGCGTTCCTCCTGAAAGCTGAACGCAAACGTGAGATTGCAGGGGAGTTCGCCGCATTGGCCGAGCGTCTCTGCTGCCAGCATCACTGCAGCCGCACCTGCGCGGTTATCGAGCCCTGCGCCGGAAATGTGGTTCCCGAGCAGGCGCTGTTCATTGTCGCAGAAGGTGACGGCGTCGCCGCGGCTGACCTTGTCCGAGAGTGCTTCCGCCGAATCATAGCCGGTGTCGACGCAGAGACTGCCCCATTCCGGCACAGCCTGATCGCCCTGCATCAGGTGCGGCGGGAGAATCGAGATCACACCGAAAATATGCTTTTTGCCCCAGATCATCACGGGCTGACCGAGCAGCAGTCTGCGGTCAATGCCGCCGACCGGTCCGATGCGGAGAAAGCCATCCGCCGTGATGTCGGTCACGAGAAAGCCGACCACGTCGATATGCGCACAGAACAGCAGGTTCGGTTTGCCCGGATCATTGCCGAGCTGCGCGGAGACATATCCCTCATGCACAGCCGTATTGACTGCATTCGGAACCGACTGCGCGAACCGTTCTGCGATCCGCTTCGCAAACGCCTGTTCCCTGCCGGAAATGTCGCTTGTCAGCGTGAACTGCGCGATCTTTGCATAGATTGCATCTGTCATTAAAAGACTTCCTTTCGTCTTTCATGTATACAGATTTATTATATCAAAAAACGCCGGAAAATGCAAGGACTCCGGCCTGCTTTGGTGTAATAGACAAAATGCAGTTCGATTATCCGCATAATCCAAACAGATTCCATATTCTTTTTGAAAACTTCGGGAACAAATGCAAATATGGCTTGCAAAAAGGCGGATTTTTCGGTATAATAGAAGTAAACAGACATTGCAGCTGTACATAGAAAAATGCGCACGGAGGTGCGGAGAATGGAGATCGACCGCAGCGAAAATCCGCTGTTTCTCAATGATTATCTGACCTATCTCGACGTCATCAAGGGACGCGCAAAGCGCACGGTGCTGGAATACTATCAGGATATCGCGCTGTTTCTGCGCTGGCTGTCCTGCGTGCAGGCAAAGCGTCCGGTTTCCGAAGCGGCAGATGTCCGGATCGCAGACGTCACCGTTTCAATGATGGCAGAGGTCACGCTGTCCACGCTGTACGATTATATCCGCTATCTGCGCGATGCACGGGGCAACACGCCGCGTTCGATCGGACGGCGCATGAGCGCGGTACGTTCGCTGTTCAAATATATGACGAAAACAAAGGGGCTGCTGACAGCGGATCCCGCGCAGAATATCGAGCTGCCCGCAGTCAAACGCCCGCTGCCGCGCTTTCTTACGCTGGAAGAATCGCAGCGGATGCTCGAGGAGGTCGAAGAACTGCCTTCGTCGGACAATCTGCGCGATTATGCGATCGTCACACTGTTTCTGAACTGCGGCTTTCGTCTGAGCGAGCTGGTGGGCATGAATGTCGGCGATATCGACTTCTACAACAGGCAGGTGCGCGTACTCGGCAAGGGCAGCAAGGAACGCATTGTCTATCTGAACGATGCCTGTCTCAGCGCCGTCGATGAGTATATCAAATCGCGTGAGAATCCGCCCGAAGAGCCGCGGGCGCTGTTCCTTTCGCGCAATCACCGCCGCATCTGCAAGCGCAGGGTGCAGCAGATCGTCGAGCATGCCCTCATGGCATCGGGGCTCGGCGGCAGGGGACTCTCCACACATAAGCTGCGCCACACCGCCGCGACACTCATGTATCAGTACGGCGATGTGGATACGCTGACGCTCAAGGAGATCCTCGGACATGAATCCATCGCAACAACGGAGATTTACACGCATCTCTCCAGCCAGAAGCGGCAGGATGCTGTGGACAGCAATCCGCTTGCCGGAGAGAGACGCCATAAAAAGGAAAACAAATAAGAAATGGGGCATTGATATGGAAAAACGGGAAATATTTGCTGTCATTATCGCGGCTGTCGGTATTTGTATGCTCATCGGCATCATCCGGATGGTCACGGGTGCGGATATGCCGGACGAATCCTCCGGTACGGAGCCTGCCCAGATCACGCAGGAGCCCGCAGTGCAGGTAACGACGGATTACTGGGATGTGATCCGTGCGGATCAGAATTCTACGGCGGCAGAGACCACGGAGGATCCTTTTGCGCCGGTGACGCAGAACAGCCTGTCGCTCATCACGGAATATGCAGGCAGCAGCACAACTACTACTTCGACCATTGCCGGCGTTGGCGATATTCAGGCACCGTTTGAAGTGGTTCCGCCGCAGAGCCAGCAGAGGGAGACCACAACAACGACAACGACTGCCGCCGTTCCCATGACAACCACCACGACGTCGATGTTCTCGATCGTGATCCACTAAAGGAGCAAGCCAATGAGATTACTGATGTTCGGAGATGTGGTCGGGGAGGCCGGCACAGCCTGTTTTCAGCGGTATGCGCCGCAGCTCAGAAAGGAGTACGGCGCGGATATCGTGATCGTGAACGGAGAGAACTCCGCGAAGGGCAACGGCATCACGCCGCAGTCTGCCGCGGGATTGTTTGCGGGCGGCGCGGATGTGATTACCACGGGCAACCACTGCTTCCGGCGCAAATGCGACCAGATCTTTGAGGACAGCCGCATCCTTCGTCCCGCGAATTATCCGGAGGGCGCACCCGGCAGCGGCGTCTGCGTGCTGGACTGCGGCGCCTATTCGCTCGCAGTTATCAACCTGATGGGAACGGCGTTTATGGATGCACTCGATAATCCGTTCACGGTGATTGACCGGATCCTGCCGGAGATCCATACGCGGAATATCGTGCTGGATTTTCATGCGGAGGCAACCTCCGAGAAGCGTGCGATGGGCTGGTATCTGAACGGGCGCATCTCTGCGCTGTTCGGCACGCATACGCATGTACAGACTGCCGACGAGGAAATTCTTGACGGCGGTACGGCGTATCTCACAGATGTCGGCATGGTCGGCGGACAGCGCTCTGTGCTGGGTGTTCTGCCGGAGCTCGCGGTTAAAAAACAGCGGTTTCACCGTCCCGTTTCTTTTGCGGAGGCGGGAATGCCGTGTGTGGTCTGCTGTGTGATGGTCGAAATTGATTCCAAAACTGGCAAATCCACCAAAATTGAGAGACGATTTCTGAAAGATTGCACAAACTGAAAATAGATACTTGACTTTTTTCATAAAATGTATTATAATTTTGTGTAGAAGGGCATTATACGTTCTTTGCTGGTACCATTACGTTTTATTCACTGTCATTCACACAATCATAGGAGGTTATTATGGAAGTATTGAAAGTATCGTCTCATTCCGTCCCGAATTCGGTAGCCGGTGCCATTGCCGGAGTGATCCGCGAGCAGCATGTAGTTGAAGTGCAGGCTGTGGGCGCGGGTGCAGCAAACCAGGCGATCAAATCCATCGCCATTGCACGCGGCTATCTTGCCCCGATCGGCATTGATCTGATCTGTATTCCCGCTTTCGCAAGCATTGAGATCGACGGCGAGGAACGCACAGCGATGAAGCTGATCTGTGAACCAAGATAATTTCCATGTTTTTTCCTTTCCACACAAGCCGCCCTGTACAGCGATGTGCAGGGCGGCTTGCTGTATGCGGGGAGACAGATAAAAGGATGCCGCACATCAGCACGGCATCCTTTGTTTGTTTCAGTTTCTGCGCAGTTCGGGGTGGAGCTTGTAATACATGAGCTTATCTTCATACATGCGCTCATCGGCAAGCCGCATCGCCATGCGGACTTCCTTGGCGGGGCGCGTGCAGCATCCGACTGCAAAGCTCACACCTTCGGTTGAGGAAAGCGTTTCATGCATCAGGACGATCCGTCGGTGCAGTTCCGTTTCCGGCAGATCAACCGCAAACACGGAAAATTCATCACCGCCTGCGCGGTAGATCTCGCAGTCCGGGAAGCAGCGCATCAGCACGAGCGCGGCGTTCTTCAGCATCAGGTCGCCGGCGAAATGGCCTTCGCAGTCGTTGACGGCTTTCAGTCCGTTCAGATCTGCGAAAACGACGCCCACATTCTGCGTGGTTTCGTCCTTGCCCGAAACAAGCTCCTCCACGCGGTTGTTCATTGAGTTGCGGTTCATCACGCCTGTGAGCAGGTCGATCGTACTCAGCACCCGCAGACGCTTGATCATCTGCTGGTTTGCAATCTGAGCCGCAACGAAATATGTCGTCAGCTCCAGCGTTTCCTTGATCTTTATGACGTTTTCGACATTATAATTGATCGCCCAGATAAAGCCGAGCACTTCATTGTCGTTGCGCAGCGGGAAGAGCACGATATTCTTAGCGCCTGCTGACGCGAGGGATTCGCTCCAGCGCGGATTGCGCTCCCGCAGCACCTCCCAGTCGTGCTCATCCTTGACGATGATGCAGGTGCTGCCACCAATTGTGTCGATCCAGGATTCTGCGATCTCGAAGAAATCCTCATCGAGATAATGCTTCATCGGCAGGAGATCCGTGGTTTTGGAAAATGCTTCGCAGAGCACCTCGCATGTGCGCTCGCTGAAATCGGTGAGCAGGATGCAGCAGTGGCTCGCATCGCAGAGATCGCGGATATCACAGATGACTTCCTGAATGGTTTTCTCAAAATCCTCCGTGCAGCCCAGCTTCATACAGGTGCTGATGACGGCGGAGGCAATGTCCGGCTGCAGTGCGATCATGTTGGGATCTGCTTCCGTCGAGATTTCCTGCGAGTAGGTGCAGTAGAACAAGTCCGGTTCAGCGTCCGGCACGGTCAGCGGCACCATCGTCAGATGGATCCAGAACGGCATACGCTCCGGCTTGACATAAGTATTCAGTGTCTTGCCGAGCACAGCGGAACGGAAGCAGAAATCCTCAAAATTGAGATCCTGCTGGATATACCGCGTATAAGGCTGATCGGGCAGGAAGTCTTCTGTGAAGATGTTTGCGCCGAGCTGTGTGTATTTCATGGTCATTTCGATGTATTCCTTGTTGCCCGTGACGATGCGGATCTCGCCGCAGGTGCCGTCCGGCAGTTTCCGGACAGACATTATGCAGGTCATGGGACGGAACAGTTGTGTGAAATTCTGAAAATCGAGAATATCCATACGATCATCTCCTTACATAGTATTGCTGGGATGAAATGCGTGAAATGTCAAATGTTTTTGTGAAAATTGTATATTGCTATTATAGCACATTTTTTTTGAAATGTAAAGGGGGTTATGCAATTTTTCTGTGATGCAAAATAATCTTGATTTTTTATAAAAAACCACTGGACAAACGGATAATTTTGTGATATAATAGATATATTCAATCTGGGATCGTACCCTGAGACACCCGCAGCATCACTGTTCTGCCCTTTGCGGCAGGCAGATGAAATCCCGAAAAAAACGGAGGATGAAACATGAAAAGATTGGTTACAAGAAGTGATTTTGACGGCCTGGTCTGCGCAATGCTTCTGCGCGAGCTTAATATCGTGGACGAGATCAAGTTTGTTCATCCGAAGGATGTACAGGACGGCAAGGTCGACATTTCAGAGAACGATATCACCACGAATCTGCCCTTTGACAAGCGTGTCGGGCTGGCATTTGACCACCACGAAAGCGAACTGCTGCGCAACGATCCCGAAGTCTACCGCGGCAGATATATCATCGACGGCGATGCAAAATCTGCGGCGCGGGTTGTGTATGACTATTACGGCGGCGCAAAGACGTTTCAGAACGTCTCCGAGGAGATCATGACCGCTGTGGACAAGGGCGACAGTGCCGATTTCACGAAGGACGAGATCCTGAACCCGACCGACTGGGTGCTGATGAATTTTCTGATGGATGCCCGCACCGGTCTCGGACGGTTCCACGATTTCCGCATCTCCAACTACGACTTGATGATGGAGCTGATCTCCTATTGCGTGAACCACTCCATCCGGGATGTGCTTGCGCTGCCGGATGTCAAGGAGCGCGTTGATCTCTATTTCGAG
>JAFZPL010000065.1 GCA_017550355.1 Oscillospiraceae bacterium
GCCGAGCTCGAACTTGTAGGTTGCCGGATCGTTGATGACCGGGACCGCCAGTCTGCCGAAGCGGCAGTAGACCGGGCCGTCATGTGCGAGTGCCGCAGCGACGGCTGCCTTTGCCTCGGTATCGTCCGACGGATTGATGACGGTCATGCCCGGAATGGTGCGCATGAGCGCGATATCCTCGCAGCACTGATGCGTTGCGCCGTCCTCACCGACGGAAATGCCGGCGTGGGTTGCACCGATCTTCACATTGAGATGCGGATAGCCGATGGAGTTGCGGACGATCTCAAATGCTCTGCCCGCTGCAAACATCGCAAAGGAGGATGCAAACGGGATCATGCCCGCTGCCGCAAGACCTGCTGCGACGCCCATCATGTTTGCTTCCGCAATGCCGCAGTCATAGAAACGATCCTTGTATGCCTTCTTGAACATACCGGTCTTGGTAGCGGCGGCGAGGTCGGCGTCCAGAACGACAAGGTTTTCATATTTTTCAGCCATTGCAACGAGGGCTTCGCCGTAGCTCTCGCGTGTTGCCTTCTTGATCACATCGCTCATGCTTCCGCCTCCAGTCTCTTGAGTTCCGCAGTCAGCTCTGCCATTGCCTTTTCGTACTGCTCCTGATTCGGTGCAGTGCCGTGCCAGCTGACCTGATTCTCCATAAAGGAAACGCCCTTGCCCTTCACGGAATGCTGAATGATCGCGACGGGCTGTTCGGTCACGCGCTCCGCCTCACGGAATGCGCGGTCGATATCGTTGAAATCGTGTGCATCCATCTGGATGACCTTCCAGCCGAATGCCGCGAATTTATCGGGGATCGGTTCCGGAGAGCAGACCTCCGTGATCTTGCCGTCGATCTGAAGACCGTTGTTGTCCACGATCGCAGTGAGGTTGTCAAGGCCGTAATGCGCAGCAAACATTGCTGCCTCCCAGACCTGACCTTCCTCGATCTCGCCGTCGCCGAGGACGGTGTAGACACGGTAGTTATCTGCACGGTGCTTGCCCGCGAGTGCCATGCCGCATGCTGCGGAGATGCCCTGTCCGAGCGAACCGGAGGACATATCGACACCCGGGATATGGATGCAGGGATGTCCCTGGAGCATTGCGCCGATATGGCGGAGAGACTTCATCTCGTCCATCGGGAAGAATCCGCGCTCCGCGAGGGTGGCATAGAGTGCCGGTGCGGTGTGACCCTTGGAGAGCACGAAGCGGTCACGCTCCGGAAAATCGGGCTGATCCGGATACACGTTCATGCGGGTAAAATAAAGATATGTGAGCAGATCGGCGATAGAGAGCGAGCCGCCCGGATGACCGGACTTCGCATTGTATACGCCTTCGATGATGCCCATGCGGATCTTGACTGCATGGATCTGAAGCTGCCGGAGAAGAGTAGCGTCCATAATTCATCTTCCTTTCTGATGCGGAATGATTTCCGCATACATTCTTATTATACACGAATTCCGGCAGATTGTCAATGCAGGGAATATGAAATCTTGATTATATATTGCGAAAGAAAGTTTGTTTTTGCCCCGAAAAAGACAAAATGTGCCGGTTCCCGCCGCAAAACAGTCTGCCTCAGGACAACCGCAGCCGTCAGTTCAAAATATGAAATTGTGAAAGTTCGGTGAAATATTATATTTCGCTATTGACAAAACGCGAAATATATGTTATCATTAAAATAGGGAGGTATTGTGCAATTCCGAAATTTCGGATCATTTTCTGCGGCTTGAAGCTGCACGACAAAGCGCGTTCGATGGTCTCGCATCGCTTGGACTCTGGGACATGTCCGCGCCGAAACGTACTCCATGCCGTCAGCCGGATGCTTCCGGACATTTCACCGTCAGCATACACCCGATCCGCCGACAAACTGCAAAGCGCCTGACGCACAGCCGCTGCCATGCATCAGGCGCAGTATTCCGGATCTCACAGTCAGGCAGCGCCGTCCGCTTCGCCCTGTCCGATCGATGCACTCTGCCGGGTTTTATCGGTATTTCCGCCCGATCTGCCGCGCTTTGCAGAGCCGTCACCGGACTGCTCGCCGGATTCGCCGCTCTGTCCGCGCCTGCTGAAGCCGCCCTCCGGCTTGGTGAATCCCTCAGGCATCTCGCCGTTCTCCGGCTTGGTGAATCCTTCGGGCATCTCGCCGTTTTCGGGCTTGGTGAATCCTTCGGGCATCTCGCCGTTTTCGGGCTTGGTGAAGCCGCCCATGCCGCCTCTGCCGCCGCGCATACCGCCGCCGAATCCGCCCATCGTTTCCTTCGGGATCTCATTGACCTGTTCGCCGTTGATGATGATGGTGCCGCCGGTGTATTCCGCGTCCTTGTCATAATCAAAGCTCATGCACGGCGCGGTGACGTCGATTTTGCCGCCGCTCACCTTGATATAGCCGTTCGCGTCGATGCCGTCCGTATCGCCCTGTGCCATCACGATCGTAATATCGCCGCCGGTGATCTCGACGGTCGGTGTCTGTCCCTCACACTTTTGGGAGGCATTGATGCCGTCGTCGCTTGCATTGATTTTGATCGTGCCGCCGTTGATCTGGACATAAGTGGATTCGATGCCCTCAGACGAATTGATCGTCAGGGTGCCGCCGTCGATCTGCACGAGCACATTGCCCTGCACGCCATCGCTCTTGGCATTGACCGTGAAGGTGCCGTCCTTGATATAGACATAGGACTCGCTGTTCATCGCGTCCTTCTTCGTTTCAAAGGTGAAACTGCCGTCCGCGACTGCGAGCATGTCGTTCGCTTCCAGGCTGTCGAGCGCAGTATTGAATGTGTAAGTGCCGCCCGTGACCTTGAGATCGTCCTTGGAGGAAACGCCGTTGCCCTCTGCGGAGGTGATGTTCAGCGTACCGAGGCCGTTCAGCACGAGATCGTCCTTCGAGAAAATGACCGCGTCAGTCTTGGTCTCGCCGTCTGTCCGGAACGTACCGGTCACAGAGAGCGTGTTCTCGGTCTTTTCAGCCGTCGTCACGAACACCTTATCCGCACTGACGACATAGACTGCGGGGAAATCGCTGTTGGTAATGCTCACGCCGTCCAGCACGATCTGCACCTTGGCGGATTTGTCCGCATTGACCTTGACGGTGCAGTTTTTCGCAGTTCCGCGCAGAACATAGACGCCTTCTTCGGTAATCTCCAGCACTGCGTCGTCGGAAACGGTCAGCGTTTTCGCTTTGGAGAGATCGGGGGTATTGCTGAGATCGCGGTCAGTGAAGACGGAGGCAGTATCAAGCGCGCTCACGGCACTGCTGAGATTCTGCGACAGCTGCTCGATCTTGTTGCCTGCGTCGGATGCGGTCGTTTCATCGGAAATTTCGGTCGTGACCGCCGTTCCGACCGTGACGGCGGGGGTATCTGTGTCAGGATCCATCGCACAGCCGGCGAGGGCATAGGCGAGAACCGCGGTAAAAAGCATGGTGTTGATGAGATTCTTTTTCATATGATCGCTTCCTTTCGTTTGGACGGGTATTTTTTCTATGTTCTCAGTATACAGCATCTGTTTGAAAACTGCCGTATTGATTTGTGTGCAGAATCGGAAACAAATGTGAAAGAATCGGGAGAAGCACGGCTGACATTCGGCGATTTCCGCTTGACTGTTTCCCCGAATCGTGATATAATAAACGCAGAAAGCATATACTTTAATGAGGTGATATTCATGATACTCAAAACATACCGCGGACACATCCGCAACTGGGAAGCGCTCTGTGAAACGCTCGGGATCGACAAAACGCTTTCCCGTGCCGACCGTGAACAGCAGATTCTGCTCAGGGGCTATGAAGCGTGGGGCAATGCGCTCCCCGATCATCTGTACGGCATGTTCGCGTTTGCGCTTTATGACGAAGCGACCGGCAAGACCGTCTGCATCCGCGACCAGTTCGGCACAAAGCCCTTCTATTATTATGTGACCGCAGACGGCAGACTCCTTTACGGCACGATGATCCGCGAGATCATGACACAGGACGGCTTTGTCAAGGAGCTGAACGAATCCATGCTCCAGATCTATCTCACGCTGACCTATGTCGCCGGCGAGGATACCTTCTTCAAGGGCGTGAAAAAGCTGATGCCGGGCTGCCTGCTCGAATTTCAGGACGGCAAGCTCAGCATCACGCGGTACTGGAAGCCGGAATTCCGTCCGGACAACGAAAAATCGCTTGAAGCCTTTGCAGATGAAATTCACGAAACGCTCGGGCAGATGATGCGCGAGGTCAAGACACCGGATGAAACGGCGGAGTCGTTCCTCTCCGGCGGCGTGGATTCCTCCTATGTGCTCGCCATGAGCGACGCAAAGCGTGCTGATTCCTGCGGCTACGACGAGGAACGCTTTGATGAATCCCGCATCGCCGCAAAGACCGCGGAACTGCTCGGCGTGGAGCATTCTGTTGCAAAGATCACGCCGGAGCAGTATTTCGATATCGTGCCGTATGTGATGTACAACATGGAGCAGCCGCTCGGCGATGCGTCCGCGATCGTCTTTACCATCGGCTGTCAGGAGACCGCGAAGCACACAAAGCTCTGCTATTCCGGTGAAGGCGCAGACGAATTCTTCGGCGGCTACAATATGTACCGCAATGCCGAACGCTACGGCGATAATCTCAAGACCTTCTACGTCGGCAACACCAACATCATGAAGGAGGACGAGAAGGAGCGCATTCTGCAGCACTACGATCCGTCCGTACTGCCGATCAATCTCGTGCAGCAGATCTATGCGGAGACCGAGGGGCTCGATCCGCTCACCAAAATGTCCGATGTGGATATCCAGATCTGGCTGGAGGGCGATATTTATCTCAATGTCGACAAGATGAGCACTGCCGCGGGACTGGAGATCCGGATGCCGCTGACCGACCGCCGCATTTTCGATATCGCGTCGCGGATGCCGTCAAAATTCAAGGTCAACGAGGAACAGAACAAGGTCGCGTTCCGTACCGCCGCCGCAAAGGTGCTGCCGGAGGAGATCGCGTTCCGGAAAAAGCTCGGCTTCATCGTGCCGATCCGTCTCTGGCTCGCGGATGAACGCTACAACGCAGATGTGCGCCGCCTGCTGACTGGTGATATCTGCGCGAAATTCTTCAAGCCTGATGAGATCAAAGCAATCTACGATGCTTATGTCGGCGGCGACTCCGATCTCTGGCGCAAGATCTGGACGATCTACACCTTCCTCGTCTGGTATGAGGAATACTTCGTCAAGCGCTGAGCCGGACATCAATCTGTTCAATTGCCGGCGGAAACTCCCCGCACACGAAAGGACGGTGCTGTTATGGAGTATGCATTTTCGATCATTACGCTTGCACTGGGCGGCGGCATTCTGCTTTATGCGCTGTTTGTCCGTGCCGCGGGCTTCAATGCAATCCCGAAGAATTACGCAGTCAAGCCGAAGGATCCGAAGCGGTACGCAAACCGCTTTGCGCTGCTGCTGGCAATGATCGGTGCGGCACCGTTTGCGGCAGGACTCGCCGGCTTTGTCAGCGTAAAGCTGGGCGTGATCGTGCTGATCTGCGGCATTGTCGGCTGCTGTATCGGCGGTGCGCAGGCATCGAAGATCGGCAGGGAGATGGACGGCAAAGAGGACGAC
>JAFZPL010000066.1 GCA_017550355.1 Oscillospiraceae bacterium
AGAAACTCGGAAGGCCGAAGAAGGATGCAGACAGCAAGGCTGAGAAGAAGATTGCCTATCAGGATAATACCGATCGAATTGAAGTTGAACGGAAGTTCAGCCTCGCAAAGCGCAAATTCGGTCTGGGTCTGCTGCTGACAAAAAGAGAAGATACAACAAGAGCATCGATTGTTCTCAGCATCATTGCAATGAACATCGACCGTCTTGCGGCGATGCTTTTGCGCTTCATTCTGTTTTTGTTGGATTTCGGGTTCTCATATGGTCAGTTTGAATACTTTTGAAATTATGGCCTTAATGAGGAGAGACTAAATATTTGTGCATTGACAATCCGCGGAAAATATGATATGCTATGTAGGATAATATAATAGTATGGGAGATTTTTATGGTTTACGATCGGGCATTATACAAAAAGCTGTCCGGCATTGTCGCGCCCATTGCGCTGCAATATATGATGGCATCGCTGGTTACGGCAAGCGACGCGATCATGCTGGATTTTCTTGAACAGTCCGCACTTTCGGCATCCTCCCTTGCGGGACGCGCCGCTTTTGTCTTCAGCCTCTTTTACGGCGCATTTGTCTCAGGTCTCACCGTCCTTGCTGCACAATACTGGGGAAGGGGCGACCGTAAGACTGCGGAGAACGTGCTCGCGGTTTCAATGCGGTACTCTCTGATCGTCGGACTGATCTTCACGCTCGCAACGGCGCTGATCCCGGAACAGATCATGCTGATTTTCACCAACGACGAAAATCTGATCGCTGCCGGTGCGGAATATTTGCGGACAGTTTCGCTTTCTTTCTTGCTGACCGGCTTCACGCAGGTCTATTTCGGCATGATGAAGGTCTGCGACAGAGCAAAACTCAGCTCTGTGATCGGCGTCCTCTCCGTTATTCTGAATATTCTGCTGAACGGACTGCTGATCTTCGGCGTTGGATTTTTCCCGCAGATGGGCATCACCGGTGCTGCGCTTGCGACCGTGCTTGCGCGGGTATTTGAGACCGTTGCTGTCGTAATTGCCGTACTGCGGAAGCACTGTCCCCCGCTGCGTCTCCGGCAGATGCTCCGTCCCGCGGAACGGGAACTGCGGCGGGATTACTGGAAATATACCATTCCGCTGCTCATCAATCAGCTTGGATGGGGCGGCGGCGTCACAATGTATTCTGTCATTATGGGGCATCTCGGTGATGATGCTGTCGCGGCGGACGCCATCGCAGGCATTGTGCGCAGCCTGATCGCGAGCCTTTGCTGGGGCATTGCCGCGGGCGTCGGGATCGTACTCGGCGGCATGCTCGGACGAAATGAACTGGAACAGGCCAAAAAAGCTGGCGGCAGCTTTGTACGCTTCTCCATTCTGATCGGCGTCGGATCGGGACTCGTACTGCTCGCCCTCACGCCGGTGATCCTGCATTTCATCCAGCTGAATCCGCAGGCGCAGATCTACCTGAAATACATGATGCTGATGGCATCCTACTATATAATAGGCAATTCCCTGAACTCCACGGTCATCGGCGGCATCTTCCCTGCCGGAGGTGACACAAAATTCGGCATGTGCTGTGATGTGATCACGCTCTGGTGCGTTGTCGTGCCGATGGGCATGATCGCAGCATTCGTGCTGAAGCTGCCCGTACTTGCAGTCGCATTCATCCTCACACTGGACGAATTTGTGAAGATTCCTGCTGTCTATAAACATTATGTCAAGTATAAATGGGTGAAGAACCTCACAAAAGAAACAAATCAGTAACAAAAAGGAGCGTTCCGCTGCGGGATCGCTCCTTTTTTGTAATCTTATGTGCAGATTCATGACAGAAATTGCGCCGGCGCAAGATTTGAGACAGCAAAAAATGACAAAACGGTTACGACATCGCGTTTTTGTCGGACATCAGCGTGCCATCCTGCCGTTCGCCGAGAGGATCATTGCCGTTTGAGCAGTAAAAACGCTGATAACTGGACGGTGTGCAGTGCTTGATTTCCTTGAAAATACGGTTAAATGTCGAGAGACTGGAGAATCCTGCACGCATTGCGACCTCCGTGATCGAAATGGAGGGATCCAGCAGCAGCATTTCTGCGGCACGGGTGCGGCGGAGATTGATATACTGGATGTAGGACATCGAGTGATATTGATTGAAAATGCGCGAAAAATGATACTTACTGTATCCTGCGATCGCAGCGAGCGTGTCCAGAGAGATCTCGTGCATGTAGTTCTGGTCGATATATTTGAGCACCAGCTTGAATTTTTCGCTGTACTGGTACATTTTGTCATTGCCGCTTGCAATAGACTGCTGCGTCAGTTCGATCTGATATTCGCGTACAGCAACCAGCAGATTGATCAGATACATATAGATGCGTGCATCGGAAATCTCAGAATTTTCGTAGTATTCCGAATAAATATCCAGGATCTGCTTTTTCGCAAGAAGGTAGAGATCGCGCTCGGTGTCCGGCTTGATGTGAACAGGCTCCTGGAAGACGGGCATCAGCGATTCCAGCGCAGGTACGCTGCTCAGAACGCTGTTGTCGCACTGAAAAATGATGCGTCTTCCCTTCTGCGGCGGCAAAGTGTGCAGCTCGCCGGGCGGGATAATAATGATATCGCGCTCGTGCAGCAGAAACTCCTTTGTGCCGGTCTTGACCGTGAATGTATTCTCCACAGGCATGATGATTTCTACGGAATTATGCCAGTGTGTCGGGTAGAATTCATATTCACTGTTGTCATAGAGCATCACGAACCGTTTGTTCTCGTATTCGACGATCTCATAGTCTCCGGAAAGATTCTTGATCATATGATCACCCCTTGATAAGAATTGAGCAGTCAGCAAGTCTATTTGTTGCGCCTTGAATTTTGCGCATCGCAACCTTCTCTGCTTATCATTGTAGCATAAAGTGCCAAATTTGTAAAGATGTTTTCGCGATTTTGTGATACATAAGCAAGAATCAGGAAACATAGCGCAATTTTTGGTTAGCCTTTTCAAAATGATTGCAGTATAATACAGGTAAGAAGCAGAAAGGAGCAAAAAATGGCAATTCAGTATTCAGAAACCGAATACCGCAATTTCGGAAAATGCATCTGCCTCGAAAACGGAAAGATCCGCCTGATGGTGACGCTCGATATCGGGCCGCGCATCATCTATTTCAGCACACGCGGCGGAAGCAATATTCTGTTCGAAGATGTCAACCGTGATTTCTGCGAATTGAACAAAGGCTACGGCACATGGTACGCCTACGGCGGTCATCGCCTCTGGTGCGCACCGGAAATGATGCCGGAGACCTATTTTCCGGACAACAACCGTGTCTCCTACGAATTCAAAGACGGCATCCTCACACTGAACGCTAAGCCGACACCGTTCGGCAAGCAGTTCAGTCTCCAGATTGAGATGTCGGATGGAAATTCCGTAAAGATCCGGAACATCATCACCAACACTTCCGAAAAACCGGCATTTTTTGCACCGTGGGCGCTGACAGGGCTTGCATCCGGCGGCATTGAATTCATCCCGCTTTCCAGAAAGCAGACCGGATTCCTGCCGAACCGCACAATGGCACTGTGGAGCTACTCGCAGATTGCGGATCCGCGTTTCACATTAAAAGATGAATGTGCGGTGCTCCGGCACGATCAACAGGCTTCTGCTCCGTTCAAAGCCGGATTCAATGTTGCGGACGGATATGTCGTCTACGCAGCAGGCAATCAGGTGTTCCGCAAATCCTTTGAGCCATACGGCGATTGCAGTTATCCGGACTTCGGATGCAATTTTGAGACATATACAAATAAGCTGTTTCTTGAGATCGAATTGCTCGGTGCACTTCGCGAATACGCGGCAGGCGAACAGGCTGTGATCGAAGAAACATGGGAGATCTGTGAAACAAACCAGTCTCCGGAAGAGGTTATCGCGGCGCAGATGAAGCAGATCACTGGTTCGTAACGCCGGAAATAAAAAGAATACACTATACGGAGGTAGCAGCTTGGAAAAATTCAGAGACCCCTCCTACTCACCGCAGGAGCGTGCCGAAGACCTGGTTGACAGGCTGACAGTCGAGGAACAGGCGGCACAGTTGATTTTTGATTCTCCTGCAATCGAGCGGCTCGGCATTCCCGCCTATAACTGGTGGAATGAAGGACTGCACGGCCTTGCCAGAGCGGGTACGGCAACCATGTTCCCGCAGGCGATCGCGCTGGCGGCGATGTTCGATCAGACTGCAATGCTTCGTGCAGGCGAGATCATCTCCACCGAAACACGCGCGAAATTCAATGAGATCTCAAAACACGGTGACCGTGACATCTATAAAGGACTTTCCCTCTGGTCACCGAACATCAATATCTTCCGCGATCCGCGCTGGGGCAGAGGTCAGGAGACCTACGGTGAAGATCCGTATCTCACATCTGAACTCGGCAAAGCATTCGTACAGGGTCTGCAGGGAGACAGCAACATTCTCCGCACGGCGGCATGCGCGAAGCATTTTGCAGTTCACAGCGGACCGGAATCCGTGAGACACGGCTTCGATGCCAAAGCGGATGCACACGATCTTGAGGACACCTACCTTCCGGCATTCCGGGAGCTCGTCGAAAACGGCGTGGAGATCGTAATGGGCGCATACAACCGCATCAACAGCGAGGCAGCATGTGCAAGCGATATGCTGCAGGATCGTCTGAAGCAATGGCATTTCAACGGACATTTCGTTTCCGATTACGGCGCACTCGACGATATCCATAAGAATCATAAGATCACCAAGAACGCACTTGAAACCACGGCTTTGGCTCTGAAGTCCGGCTGCGATCTCAATGCGGGCTATACTTATGAGAACCTGATGGAAGCGCTGAACGCCGGCATGGTCACGAAGGACGAGATCCGCAAGGCATGCATCCATGTGATGCGCACGAGAGTCCGTCTCGGCATGTTCGATGAAAAGACCGAATATGACCAGATCCCCTACACTGTGGTTTCCTGTAAGGAGCACAGATATTACGCGCTGAACTTCGCACGGAAATCCATTGTACTATTAAAGAATAACGGGATTCTCCCGCTTGTCTCCGAAAAATATCAGACAGTCGGCGTAATCGGTCCGGTCGCGAACAGCAGACAAGTGCTTGAGGGCAACTACTGCGGAACGGCTGACAG
Source organism: Oscillospiraceae bacterium (assembly GCA_017550355.1). GTDB lineage: Bacteria > Bacillota > Clostridia > Oscillospirales > Ruminococcaceae > Firm-04. Next base: position 5,103 of record JAFZPL010000066.1, read on the forward strand.
ATACATCACGTTCCTGGAAGGTATCCAGAACGCATTTCCGGGCAGAGTGCTCTATTCAGAGGGCTGCCACCTTTACAAAGACCGCACAAGCGGACTCGCAAGAGAAAACGATCGTCTCGCAGAGGCAGAGACCGTTGCGGAGCAATCCGATCTCGTGATTCTGTGTGTCGGTCTCACAGCAGATATCGAAGGTGAAGAGGGCGATGCAGGCAACGAGTTCGCTTCCGGCGATAAGATCGACCTCCGTCTCCCGGCACCGCAGCGTCTGCTTGTGGAACGCGTCATGAGCAAGGGCAAACCGGTCATCATCGTGACCGCAGCAGGCAGCGCCATGAACGTGGAAGCCGATGCAGATGCCGTGGTTCATGCATGGTATCCGGGACAGAGCGGCGGCAGAGCACTTGCAGAGATCCTCTTCGGCGCAGTTTCGCCGTCCGGTAAGCTTCCGGTCACATTCTATGAGGATGCAGACCGTCTTCCGGATTTCGAGGATTACAGCATGAAGAACAGGACTTACCGCTACACACGCGACAATATCCTGTATCCTTTCGGCTTCGGTCTGACATATTCCAAGACAAAATGCAGCGATCTGCAGATCAGCGGCGAGACCGCAACCGTACAGATCGAGAATATCGGCAACGTGGAGACAGATGATGTCGTTCAGTTCTATATGAAAGACGACAGCAGCTATGCAACACCGTTCCCGAAGCTCTGCGGATTTGTCCGCGTCAGTCTGCAGCCGGGCGAGGTCAAGACAGTCAGCATTGAGATCCCGCGCTGTGCATATGAATCAGTAAACAACAGCGGCGAACGCGCGATCTACGGCAAAAACTACACGCTGTATGCCGGCACATGTCAGCCGGATCCGCTGAGCGAACAGCTCACCGGAACAGTTTGTGTATCTGCGCAGATCAAACGCCAGTCCCTGTGAGAATTAACGGAGGAAAATAATATGAGCGAATTTTTCTGCAGCATTCCGAAGATCCAGTATGAAGGCAAGGACAGCACCAATCCGCTGTCGTTCAAGTATTACAACCCCGATCAGGTGATCGACGGCAAAACCATGCGTGAGCATCTCAAGTTCGCACTGAGCTGGTGGCACACCATGGGCGGAGACGGCACGGATATGTTCGGTGTCGGTACCGCAGACAAGAGCTGGGGCGAAACCGATCCGGCGAAACGTGCAATTGCAAAGGTCGATGCAGCATTCGAGATCATGGAGAAGCTCTCCATCGACTACTATTGCTTCCACGACCGCGATCTCTCCCCGGAGTATCCGACACTGGCAGAATCCAACGAGAAGCTCGATGCATTGGTTGATTACCTCGCTGAGAAGCAGAAGGCAACCGGCAAGAAGCTCCTGTGGGGTACCGCAAAGTGCTTCGATCATCCGCGCTACATGCACGGTGCAGGCACCTCTCCTTCTGCTGATGTGTTCGCGTTTGCTGCGGCGCAGATCAAGAAGGCAATTGATGCAACTGTGAAGCTCGGCGGCAACGGCTACGTGTTCTGGGGCGGCAGAGAAGGCTACGAAACCCTTCTCAACACCGATATGGGACTGGAGCTCGACAACATGGCTCGCCTGATGCGCATGGCAGTTGACTACGGCAGAAGCATCGGCTTCACCGGCGATTTCTACATCGAGCCGAAGCCGAAGGAGCCGACCAAGCATCAGTATGACTTTGATTCCGCTACGGTGATCGGCTTCCTGCGCAAGTACGGTCTGGAGAAGGACTTCCGCCTGAATATCGAAGCAAACCACGCAACGCTGGCAATGCACACCTTCCAGCATGAGCTGAATGTGGCACGCACGAACGGTTTCTTCGGTTCGATCGACGCAAACCAGGGCGATACGCTTCTCGGCTGGGATACCGACCAGTTCCCGACCAACGTCTATGACACAACCATGTGCATGCTCGAAG
>JAFZPL010000067.1 GCA_017550355.1 Oscillospiraceae bacterium
GAGCCGAAAACCTTAAAACTTCTTTTCCCGTCTTGCTTTTTCCATGATAATATGCTATAAGCGGACAGTGTCCGCCTCCGTTTTCGCGTTCCGCGTCTCTTGTTCTGCCGAAATGCCCGTCTCGCGTTCAGGATGAGCCGAAAACCTTAAAACTTCTTTTCCCGTCTTGCTTTTTCCATGATAATATGCTATAAGCGGACAGTGTCCGCCTCCATTTTCGCGTTCCGCGTCTTCTGTTCTTCCGAAATGCCCGTCTCGCGTTCATGATGAGCCAAAAACCTTAAAACTTCTTTTCCTGTCTTGCTTTTTCCATGATAATATGCTATAATAGTATAGTTAAAGCGATATTCTGAAAGGAGTTTTTCAAATGAAAGCTGTTATCACCGTGATCGGTCACGATACCGTCGGCATCCTTCATAAAGTTTCCGGCATCTGCGCAGGCTGCAATGCCAATATCGTCGAGGTGACGCAGAGCGTTCTGCAGGATCTCTTCGCCATGTTCATGCTCGTCGATATCCGCGAAATGTCCTGCGAATTTTCCGCTCTCTCCGATGCGCTCACCAAACTCGGCACAGAGCTCGGTCTTTCGATCCACGTTATGCATGAGGATATCTTCAATTCCATGCACCGCATCTGAGAAAGGAGAGAGACCATGCTCAATACCTCTGATATTCTCGAAACCATACGCATGATCCAGGACGAATGCCTCGATATCCGCACCATCACAATGGGCATTTCGCTGCTGGACTGCTGCGCAACCGATATGAACACCGTCTGCGACCGTGTTTATGAGAAGATTACCCGTCTTGCGGAAAATCTCGTCAAAACCGGCGAACAGATCGAAAAGGAATACGGCATCCCGATCATCAACAAGCGCATTTCGATCACCCCCGCTGCCATGCTCGTTTCTGCAACCCGCGGCGGCGATCCCGTCCTGCTCGCAAGAACGCTCCAGCGTGCCGCGGAAACAACCGGCGTCAATTTCATCGGCGGCTTCTCCGCACTCGTTCACAAGGGCTTCTCTGCCGGTGATGAGGCACTGATCCGCGCTATCCCGCAGGCACTTGCCGAAACCAAAAATCTCTGCGCGTCCGTCAATGTCGGCAGCACCAAAGCCGGCATCAATATGGATGCTGTGCGGCTGATGGGCGAAATCGTCCGCGAAGCCGCCGAAAAAACTGCCGACCAGAACTGCTTCGGTCCCGCGAAGCTCGTCATTCTCTGCAATGCGCCGGAGGACAATCCCTTCATGGCGGGCGCATTCCACGGCGTCGGCGAACCGGACTGCGAAGTTCATGTCGGCGTTTCCGGCCCCGGCGTTGTCCGCGCCGCGATCGAGAAATATCCCGACGCATCCATTGACGAGCTTGCCAACATCATCAAGCGCACCGCATTCAAGATCACCCGTATGGGACAGCTTGTCGGCACACGCGCTTCCAAGATGCTCGGCGTTCCGTTCGGCATCGTCGATCTTTCCCTCGCACCCACACCCGCAGTCGGCGACTCCGTTGCACATATCCTTGAAGGCATGGGGCTTTCCGTCTGCGGCATGCACGGCACCACCGCTGCGCTCGCACTGCTCAATGACGCAGTCAAAAAAGGCGGCGTGATGGCGTCCTCCTCCGTCGGCGGTCTCTCCGGCGCATTCATCCCCGTTTCCGAAGATGCGGGCATGATCGCGGCGGCGGAATCCGGCGTACTCTCACTCGAAAAGCTCGAAGCCATGACGGCAGTCTGCTCGGTCGGTCTCGATATGATCGTGATTCCCGGCGACACGCCCGCTTCTACCATTTCCGCGATCATCGCAGACGAAGCAGCGATCGGCATGGTCAACTCCAAGACGACCGCTGTCCGCGTGATCCCGGCGATCGGCAAGAAAGAGGGCGAAATGCTCGATTTCGGCGGCCTGTTCGGCTATGGCCCTGTGATGCCCGTCCGGCAGGAGAGCGCAGAAAAATTCATCGCGCGCGGCGGCAGAATTCCCGCACCGATGCAGAGCCTCAAGAACTGATAATCTGAAACCGGATAACAGTATTATCCGGTTTCTTCATGGATCAGGAAGGAAATGATTATGCATACTTCTAAACTCACCGCCGCACTGCTCGCCGCCGTCCTTACGGCAGGCTGCACCGGCTGCGGCACAACCGATATCACTACAAACCTCACGACCGATCAGACTCAGCCCGCCGCTACCTCTTTGGTCACATCAGAGGCTGTCTCATCCGCTGTGCCGGAGACAACGGCATCGCTCCCTGCGGCAGTCTCCTCCGCAGCAGCCAGCACATCTGCTGCCGCATCTGTGCCGGGCAGTACCACATCGGCCGCATCCGTCCCCGCTGTCACAACCGCAGCACAGAATAACGGCGGCGGAAACAGCTATACCCAGCCCGCGAAAACGCAGGTGCTCACAACACCGCTCATACAGACCGCCGCGCCCGTTACAAGCGTCAGCACTGCGCAGACCTCTGCCGTCACCACGACGACATCAGCCCCGCGGCAGTTCGCTGTCCTCGCGGGCATTGACGCGGATCTGGTGGAGCGTGCATCCAAAATGAGCCTGCACGAAAAGATCTCCCAGATGATGATGGGCAGCGCCGCAGATGTCTCCAACGCAACAAAAGCAGTCGAGAACGGCGTCGGTGCGCTCTGCCTCTTCGCAAAGGCATTCTCCGGAAAATCAAAGGAACAGGTGAAGCAGATGACCGCATCGTTCCAGAAAGCCGCAAAGACGCCGCTGCTCATCTGCATCGACGAGGAGGGCGGCACCGTCAACCGCGTCAGCACCAACAAACAGCTGCGCGCCGTGCCGTTCTGGTCGCCGCGTGACCTCTTTGAAACGGGCGGCTTCGACCTCGTTGTCAGCGACGAACAGGAAAAAGCCGATCTGCTCCTTTCGCTCGGCGTCAACAGCAATCTAGGCCCTGTCTGCGATATCGCGCTGAGCGAAAAGGATTATATCTATAACCGCACGGTCAGCATGAATCCGGACATCACGTCGGAATATGTGAAGAAGATCGTCGAAACCGCAAAGGAAAAGCACCTCGCAACCACACTCAAGCACTTCCCCGGCTACGGCGGCAGCCGCGACACCCACAAGAATATGGCGACCGATACCCGTCCGTTCAGCGAATTTGAAACGCGCGATCTGCTGCCGTTCAAGGCGGGCATCGCAGCGGGCGCAGACTCTGTCATGGTCGCGCACAATATCGTCGAGTGTCTCGACAAGGAGCTTCCCGCGTCGCTCTCCCCTGCCGTCCACAAGCTGCTGCGCGAGGATCTCGGCTTCACGGGCGTCATTATCACGGATGACCTCGGCATGAACGCAATCACCCAGTTCACGAACGGAAAGAATCCGGCAGTCGCTGCGGTGCTTGCGGGGAACGATTTTCTCTGCTATGCGGACTATGCGAACTCCGTACCGGCAGTCGAAAAGGCGATCAAGGCGGGCGAGATCAGCGAAGACCAGATCGACTATTCCGTACAGCGCATTCTGCAGTGGAAGCGTAATATCGGCATCCTGTGAACCAACAGACGAGCCAGAGCCGCAGCACTTGCGTACAATGACAATATTTAACGATTGTATGAAACTTTTTCTGTTTTCCCATAGAAAGCACCGAAAAATACAGCGACTGCAGCTGGATCCCGTATAGCTGAAATTGATAACATCCGGATATACTATATATAATAAAAGCGCCCGACTCGCGTTTCAGTCTGAGAACAGACTTCCAAACGCGAGTCGGGCTTCTTTATTTCACATAGCAGATTGTGGATACTGAACATGACGGTCAGCAGCGGAATCTTCTGTGCGGCAAAGCCGCATGAAAACGGAGAACCGCACTGCGATCCTCCGTTTTTTCCATTGCTTTGTCATTTCGTCCTGCCCTATCTGTGCGGGCGATGTCTCTCGCGCAGGGCTGGCGAACGACTCCCGACGAGATCAGAACTTGCGCTTGCGAGCTGCTTCCGACTTCTTCTTGCGCTTCACGGACGGCTTCTCGTAATGCTCACGCTTGCGAACTTCAGCGATCACGCCATCTTTTGCGCAGGAACGCTTGAAACGCTTGAGAGCGGTATCCAAGGACTCGTTCTTACCAACGCGTACTTCTGCCACGAATTTTTCCCTCCCTTTGTCCATCGACAGAGGCTATATATAAGATGCAGTCCCGTTTTTTGCGGCTGCAAATTATAATCTCTATTTGGTTGTGAGTATATTGTATCATACATTATACGTTTTGTCAAGTCTTTTTTTGAACGGAATCAGTCTACCACATGATTTCGTGAATATGCAACAAAATTCCACTGTGGAAATTGAGCATAAAGCCGCGTACATCCAGTTTTTTGGGGGTATACAGCCCTGTTTTCTTCTCAAATCTTGCGGCTTGCATATTTTTTATGCACGATTCGTGCTCCGTTCTGCCATGCAATGCGGCTCAGGTCGTCAGAAGACCGGAGATATCCACCTGTTCACCATCTGCCCAGAGATGTTCCAGCTGATATTCGCCGCGTGTCTCCTTGTAGAACACATGCACCACGATATCCAGATAATCCAGCACGATCCAGTTCGCCGTGCGCACACCCTCGATGCCGCGCGGTTCCTCGCCCTCATTGCCAAGCTGGAATTCGATCTCATCCGCCAGCGCCTTCACCTGGGTGCTGCTCGTACCGGTCGCGATCACGAAATAATCCGCGATGATCGAGAGCTTTGTGATGCCGATGACCTTGATGTCCTCCGCCTTCTTCTGATCCAGAATTTTTACGATTTTTTCAAGTTTTTCCTGCGTCGTCATATGCATGACCTCCTTTTTTCATTTGTCCCCCTGCGGGGTGCGTATGATTTTTCAATTATTGCTGAGGGCTCTTTTTCTTTTCGGCATTGCTCACGCCGAGATAATAATTATACGCATCAACTGTGCTGTTCGGAAGCGCAGTTCCCTTTTTGATCACGCTCTCGATCGCGTACTGCAATGCACAGAGCATCGCCTTGCTGAGATCGTTCCGCGCCAGCTTGCGAAAGCGCTCCACATCGGAATAGGTGCGGTCTGCGGAAATGAGATCTGCCATGTAGACGACCTCCTCCAGCCGCGTCATATTCGCATGTGCGACTGTGTGCCACCGCGCCGCAAGAAGCACATCCTCGTCCTCGATGCCGAGCTCCGTATGCATGTAGGACGCCGCAGCCACGCCGTGCCAGACCGGCTTCGAAGCCCATTCCTCCGGGCTGGCCGGGTAGGGGCATGCCCGCATCAGTTCTGCCTGTTCTTCAAAGGTGATCTCCTTGCAGCAGTCATGCAGCAGTCCCGCCACGTATGCCCTCTGCGGATCCGCGTCCCATTTTTCTGCCAGCATATACGCCGCCCGCGCCACGTTCACGGAATGTGTGAACCGCTTTTTGGAAAGCCGCGCCTTGAGCAGCGCCGTATAATTGCGCACCTCGTCATTCTGCACACACTGCGGCGAATCATTCTCCTTCGCCATTTTCGTCCCTCCCGACGTCTGAATACAATCCGCTTTTCAAGATATATTGTACTACATTTTCCGGCAAAAGGCAAGAGCAATCCGCATGTTTCCGCAAATTCTCACGGATCTGTGTGGACGAAAGCGGAAACGCCGGCACATTCAGCACTGTGATCTCTGCGCCGCGCACCTGCCGCATCAGCCTGTCTGCCTCTGCGCACAGCGCCTCACGGTCGTTTTCCTCGCGGGAAACAGCGCAGATACGTGCCATACGCATGATCTCCTGCCAGCTGCGCCACCGGTCAAAGCTCAGGAGCATATCACTGCCGAGCATCAGTGTCCACGCCGTATCGGGATACTGTTCGCGCAGGATCCGCAGCGTGTCAACTGTGTAGGACTTGCCTGCCTTTCGGATCTCGAGATCCGAAACGCGCAGCCACGGACGATCCGCCGCCGCCAGACGGCACATCTCTGCGCGGTGAAACCCTGCGGCATATTCTTCACACGATTTATGCGGGGCTTCTCCCGCCGGCATCAGCAGCACATGATCCAGCCTGAGCTGCCGCCAGACGGATTCCGCCAGATGCAGATGGCCGAAATGGATCGGATTGAAGCTGCCGCCGAATAATCCTGCCTGCTTCATTTCTTCTTGCTCTCCGACTTCACCAGCTCGATGACCGGCTTTTTCGGATGGCGCTTATAGAGCACAAAGCGGTTTCCGATCGCACAGACGACCTCGGCACCCGTCTGCGCCGCGATCTGTTCCGCAGCTTCCCGCGCATTGTATTCGCAGGTCTCCAGCACGTTGCCCTTGATAAGCTCGCGCTTCAGAAGTGCGCCTTCTGCCTGCTTGATGAGCTCTTCCCCGATGCCGCCCTTGCCGACGGTGAGAATGCTCTCCAGGGAATTTGCCAGACCGCGCAGCTGCGCACGTTGTTTGCTTGTCAGCATATGTTCTCCTTTCCGGTCAGAGCGACCTGAAATACGCCAGCACCTGCATCAGGGCATTGTGCCGGTGTGAAACTGCATTTTTCTCTTCTGCGGAAAACTCCGCAAAGCTGCGTCCGCCGATGCCGAACACAGGATCGTAGCCGAAGCCGTTTGCACCGCGGGCTTCGCGCAGGATCTCGCCGCAGACGCGCCCTTCAAAGCAATGGGCGCTCCCGTCCGGCGCGATCAGGCACATAGCGCATGCAAAATGCGCGCCGCGTCTGCCGTCCGGCACATTTGCCATCACGGTCAGCATTTTGTCGATGCGGTCTGCATCCGTCGCGTTTTCGCCCGCCCAACGGTGAGAAAAGACGCCCGGTTCGCCGTTCAGCGCATCGACCGCAAGCCCGCTGTCATCGGCGAGCACATAGCCGGAAAAGCCCTTTGCCTTCGCCGCTTCAAAGATTGCCCGCGCCTTGATCTCGGCATTCTCCGCAAAGGTCATGCCGTTTTCATCGGGCTCGATGCAGATATCTGCTTCTGCCTGCGAGAGTACCGTGATCTCCTGTTCCGCCAGGATCTCACGGATCTCACGCAGCTTGTTCTTGTTGTTGGTTGCAAGAATCAGTTCGATCATAGTACGCCTCACTTCTTGCGTCTGAAGAAGCTGAAGAAGCCTTTTTTCTTCTTCGGCTCTTCCTCTTCCGGCTCTTCAGCAGATTCCTCTGCTTCTTCCTCCGTTTCCTGTGCCTCGATCTCCGCCGCGATGCGCTTCGTGATGCGTTCGCTGATAGACTCTGTGGGTTCCTCAGCCACAGTCTCCGTAATCTCTTCGGTCACGGTCTCCGTGATCTCCTCGGTCACAGTCTCCGCAATCTCTTCAGTCACGGTCTCCGGAATCTCCTCAGCCACGGTCTCCGCAATCTCTTCGGTCACGGTCTCCGGAATCTCCTCAGCCACGGTCTCCGGAATCTCCTCAGCCACAGTCTCCGCAGAAATATCCTCGGTCAGATCTGCATCCAAATCCTCCATGATCTCATCGGCGTCTTCCGATGCACCGGACAATGCATCAGACTCGCCGCC
>JAFZPL010000011.1 GCA_017550355.1 Oscillospiraceae bacterium
GCCGTTGAAATCGAAGGCGAGCGCGGTCTCCTTGTCGTCGTAGGGACGTGCGCCGGTCAGGCACTTGAGGAGACGGACAAGCTGCGCAACGGTGTAGCGCTTGCCGGGCTTGGTGCCGTCCGGTTCTGTGCCGCCGACGAGCACGCCGTCCGCATAGACGCAGACATTCGGCATTCTTTCGGCAAATTCCACGCCGCCGACTTCATTGTCGTAATCACCCTCGAACACCTTGGTGCCCTCCCGGCTCCAGTCGTTCGAGGAATCCCAGTTGTCGCCGTAATACATGCCGATAATGAGCTGATATTTCTTGTTGGAGTTTGCGATCGCGTATTTCGGCCACGAGATTTCTACATAGTAGATATCGTCCTTGTACTGTTTCGGTTCGGAGAGAACGGCTTCGCGGTCAGCGACCTCTGTCTGCACCTGATCGTAGGTCTTTTGCAGAACGAAGCTGCCGGGGATGGTCGTGTTCTTCTCAAATTCCTTGATGCTGAAGTAGTAGCGGATGGAGATATCATCGTGCGGTTCCAGAGAATTGGTGTTCACGAAGAACGTCAGCTTGGTCACGCCGGCACCGGTCGCTTCGGGCGATTCGACGCAGTAGCCGGATGCCCAGAAATCATTGCCGGAAAACAGATCATCGTCATTTTCTGCTTCGGGCGGCGGGAAATCTGCGTCCGGCTGCATGGTTTCATCGCCGTACCGCTGATAGAGCCCCGCTGCAGCGCCGACGAAAGCGGCATTGTAGTCGATTGTGACCTCGTTGTAGATCCAGTCCTTGGTGATATCGTTGTGCTGATCCTTATTGTCAGGGCCGCCGACCAGTGCGCCCCAGAGAACGTGCTTGTGGACTGCGGGATCCTCCGCCATCGTCAGACCGGATGCGGCGCGGTGATGCGGGAATTTCGCTGAATTTTCGCTGTATCCGACCACATAGCAGCGGTCGATCGGATTGTCACCGATGATATATTCCATCTGTCCGAGCGCCCAGTCGGAGAAGTAATAGTCCTTGTGCTCCGGCTTGAACAGATCCTTGCCCTTCTGATATTTGTCATAGACCAGTGCGATGAACTGTGCGGCGGTGTTGTAGCGGGCGGATCCCCATGTATCGAGCCAGAAGTAGCCTGCAGGCGTGATCTTTCCGACTTCGCCGTCCATCCAGGAATTGACGGCCTTTGCGGACATATACCAGAAATCAAGCACTTCATATTTTCCACGGCCGATCGCGACGCGGCATTCCTCGCAGACATCCGGATAGATATCCTGGATTCTGCCGAAAATGATCGAAACGCCGTTCCACATGTCATTCCAGCAGAGGACATATCCGGGCGGTGCGTAATAATCCACATAAGGCAGGCACTGCTCAAGATACCAGTGGTCCTCCGTGATGAGGTAGAGCCAGCCCGCTGCGAAGCAGAAATCGTCCTCCCATTTTTCGGAGGTATAGTAGCTGTCGGGACCGTCTGCGCCCTTGCCGACGCACTTTTCGTTCTTGGCGGCGAATGCGAACAGCGCCTTCGCATAATCAAGGCATTTTTCGGCGTATTCCGGATCGGTGTCTTTGAAATTGTAGTAGTTGATCGCGAGTGCGGCGGCGGATTCGGACACATCGTCCGTGGTCGGGATCTCGGATGTTGCGAAATATGCCGGACGCGCCATCGCATCAATTTCGGGCGACTGCCAGTATTTGTGGTCAATATCGCCGTCGCCGACCTGATAGCAGAACGCGATCACGTCGCCGGATTTGTCGCGGAAGGTGCAGCGCATAAAATAATCGCAGAAGTGGCGGCAGATGGTCTCTGCATGTTCCGCCTGACCGGTCTTTTCGTAGGCATCGCGGAATTCATAGTAGCCCCATGAAACAGTGGATGCGGCATAGGCTTCCGGCAGACCGAATTTCACATGGTCGCCGGCATCGTGGAATCCGCCGGAGACATCGACGGTGCCGTCGCCGTCCGGATCCAGGATATCCTTGTATTGCTTGATGAAAGCAGCGGAGAGATTGGTGCCGTTTTCCTGCTCATCCATCGGTTCCAGAACGACCTTTGCGTCGGCGGTGTGACAGTTGCCGCGCCATGGGAGGAGATTCTCCCGCGTATTGGTCGTGCCGCACATATTCGCATCGTAAAAATACATGGAATACTGCAGCAGCTTTGCCCAGTTTGCTTCCACGCTTTCATAGTCCGCCTTGTTCGCGGTTGTTGCGGCAGAGACCGGAACCGCGGAAAACGCTGTGACCGCTGCAAGCAGGAGCGCCGTCAGCTTTTTTGTTTTCATTCAGTTCATCCTTTCAGATTTGGTTTCATGGATTTTGCGGAGCAGCAGTGTCAGGTCGAGCCCGTCAATGGTGCCGTCCTTGTTCATATCGGCAGCAGACCAGTTTCCGGAGAGCGGCATACTGCCGTTCAGAAATTCTCTCAGATAGACCGCATCTGTGAGTGTGCATTCTCCGTCGCTGTACAGATCGCCGGATGCAGTCTGTTCGACAGTTTCAGATTTGATCCATTCCGCGGTGTTCAGGTCGTAATACCAGAAGCTGCCGTCTTCGCGGAGCACCCACAGCTTGTTTGCGTCATCGGAGGAGCATGTATTCGGGAGCACGCGGAGAACATGGGACATATGGACATTCTTTGCTTTCCAGCGGAAATTCAGATCATGGTTGCCGTCAAGATAGTACGTGATGAAGACGCGATCCTCCGGATGTGCTTCATCGAGCGGAAGATACTGGAAACAGGTGCCAGCATCCAGATCCAGAGCGCCCCAGTGCATTTCTTCCTCGATAAAATCATAATTCCAGTTATCGAACATATCAAACAGCAGCTTGAACGTGCCGTCCTTCAGGCGGCAGGCGACGTATCTTCTGCCGTTTTCGTCATACACGTACTCCACGCGTTCTGCATCTGTGTTCTGCTTTGAAACAGTGAACACATTGACGAGCGGCACATTCTCAGAGAAGCTGATACTGTACTGTGTGCCGGTGCCGTCAACAAAGTAGCTGGTCAGCGACAGGGACAGAGCGGAAACAGGCAGTCCGGCGATCTCGGTCTCCTTGATGACCGGATCCGCACCGTATCCGATGATATGGATGCAGCAGAGACAGCCGTCTTTTTTCAGATACAGTTCGGGGCAGCCTTCCGCCATGCATTCGATATCCGATGCGATCGGTTTGGCTGTGATGCTCAGATCCGTCAGCGCACAGATTTCATAAAGTGTGCCGCTTTCGCCGAGCGCAGCCGCCCCGCGCAGCGCCGTACAGGGCTCGTCGATGATCTTTCTGCCGTTCACGAGGACTGTGCCGTCCTTCAGGCGCACTGCATCGCACTCCACATCATTGCGAACGGTTTTTGTATCGGAATACAATGTCAGCGTTTCAAAATCAGCAACATCCGTCATCACGGACACGGTCTTGTTTCCGCGGATCGCATACAGCGTGTTGCCGATCAGCACAGCGGTGTGGAAAAAGTGTGTTTCTTCGGGTGTATGGTCATATGCGGGGCAGTAATAGGTGCTGCGGAATACCTCACATCCGGTGACGGTTTCGCTGCCGAGTGCAGGATCGCTGGACACATCCTCATTATGTACAGTGATCTTTCCGGTGTAATACTCTTTGCCGTTCAGGGATACAGTGTAGGTCGTTTCGCCTTCTTTCACTGCGTAAACGCGGGGATCCGGCAAGTCGGACTCCGTATTTGCGCCTAGAAACCGTGCGGTATCCGGATCGCTGATGGTCATGGTGACATTCGCAAGTCTGTGCGGTGAATAGGAGAGCTTTTCGCAGCAGCCTTCGATGATGCTGAGATCTTTGAAACGCATCTGCTTCATGCGCATCGCGTCGGTGATCTGCGGCATGTTGATCAGCTCACATTCCTCCAGATCCAGCTTTTCGAGAAACGAGATATCTTCGGCGGGAACTGCTCTCATTTCAAGATTGCTCAGGTTTGTCAATCCGCCCAGAACGGAGAAATCCGTGAGCGAGCCGTTTTTGAGCTCCAGCAGCCAGCAATCTTTCAGACGGGACATCCACGAGATATCCTTCACATCGGTCAGATCCAGCGTGATGTGACCGGCTTCGGAGAGCTCCTTGTCCGAAATCACGCCGTCCTTGTTTTTGTCGGCATACGCGAGATCCCATTTGATCAGATAATCATACGCAGCTTTGTCGATATCAGCGGGAGTATCACGTTCCTGGAGCGAAAAAACAGGTTCACACGGGATCGCAGCGAGGGATACAAGCACAGCGGACAGGACTGCCGGAAGTCTTTTTTGTTTCATATGGGATCATCCTTTCTGTCAGTTATTTCATCAGCAGGCGTTTCAGAAGTGTGAGGTCGGATGCCGTAAGGATGCCGTTTTTGTCGAGATCGGCGTTATGCCAGTTCGGGAGTGCGGCCGCATCGCAGGAGAGATATCTGCAAAGGAGCACGGCATCTGCGGCAGTGAGCACGCCGTCTCCGTTGAGATCGCCGGCGACATGTTCGGCGGTGGGCTGCACGGCATCGTGCCATTCCTTCTTCTGCAGATCGTAATACCAGATGCTGCCGTCCTCGCGGAGGAACCAGAGCAGACCGGATTTTGTTTCCGCATCGTAGGTGGAGCAGATGCCGGCTTTCACATGCGTGAGACCGGGCGTATCATCCAGAAAACGGAACCGCAGCTCATGCTTTCTGTCGATGAAATAAGAGATGACGGCAGCAGTCTCTTCGATTCCGTCTGCCTGCAGCTCATGGAGATAGAAGGAACTGGCATCCAGGTTCAGTGCGCCCCAGTGCATATTGAGCCCGAGCATAATGTAGTGGACCTGTTCCAGCAGCGTAACGGTGCCGTCCAGGGATTTGTATTCGAGCGTGTTAATGTCTGTCCAGTACACATCGGCGACCTGCTTCGCAACAACGCTCTTTTCAAACGGGCTCTTCGAGAAATCAAGCAGGTAGAGCGTGCCGCTTTTGTCAAGCAGGTAATATTTCTGATCGGATGCCGCAGATTTGGTCGGCGCGCCGATATTGGTGTTTTCGATGAAGATCTTTGCGCTGGTGGAATTGTAGGAGTAGTGCCGGACAGATCCGCTTGCTGTGACATAAAGACCGGGGCAGTCCGGAACGAAATATGCGGCGTCGGAAACAGGTGTCGAAAGCTGGAAGCCGGTTTCCAGCGGGATGAGCCCGTAGAGCTTTCCGCTTTCGCCGATCGCATATTGCTTGCAGATCTCCTTGCATTTTTCGGGGATCATCTTCTCGCCGTTGACCAGTACAGTGCCGTTTTCCTTGAGAACGATATCGCCGGAGATGTATTTTCCGCCGCTGCTTCTGAGGTCGACGCATTCATACTGTTTGACGCCGGTCTCCGCCGCCGTGATCCTGCTGCCGCGGAAGGTGTAGAGTGTGCCGTCGATCAGTGCAGCGCTGCCGCTGTTTCCGGTCTTGGGATCGGGATTGTAGTAATAGCTCTGCTGCATGCTGAATTCTCCGGTCTGCCTGTCCTGCAGCGCCGGATCGAATGCGGCAGGCGCTTCCTTGACGGTGATCTTTTTTTCGGCAATGACCTTATCGCCGACGGACACGGAGTAAGTCGTTTCGCCGGCTTTCAGACCGTAAACGCGGCCGTCGTTCCCTCTTGTCGTGATACCTGTTCCGAAAAACTGTGCGATCTCGTTGTCAGCGATCATCAGCGTTACTTCGGCCAGTCCGCGCGGATAATAGGACAGAACAGCATCCGTGCCTGCAGTCAGCGTGAGATCCGGAAACTTCGTTTTTTCTGCGCGCATCTCTTCGGTGATCTGCGGCATATTTTCAAGAAAGCAGCTTTCGAGATTCAGTCCGTCGAGAAACGCAAGATCGGTGACGGGGATGTTGTCCATCTGGAGAAAAGACAGTGCCGGCATGTCTGCGAGCACGGAGAAATCGGTGAATGTACCGCCGGTGAGGTTGAGCTGGTAGCATTTTTTCAGCTTTTTCAGCCATGTGATATCCTGCACATCGGTCAGCTCAAGGAAGACGTGAGTGGCTTCTGCCAGTTCGCTTTCGGAAATGACCTTGTCCTTGTCGGTATCCAGCGTCCAGCTGCTGTGTTCCATCAGATAGGTATAGGCTGCAGCGTCGATGTCGGCGGGTGAGGCGGCAGTATCTGCGGCAAACACCGGCATGGCGGGGGCGCAGAGCGCCATTGCAAGGAGAAAAGCGATCGGTCGTTTCATGATGATAGCTCCTTTCGTTGACAGTTTTTTACGAATTACCTTTATTATAGCATATTGATGCCTAAATTTCAACCCTTTTACTAAAAATAAGGGCGTTCTCACAGGGAGATTTTGCGTCGGGCGCAAGCTGAAGAATGCGTCATGCAAATGGGCAGACTGCGTGAAATCGTGCGGTCTGCCCTGTTTGTTATTCAGATATTTCGTCAATTGCTGTGTCGTGGAAGCTGACAGTCTGCGCGTCGATGTTTTCATTGAATTTGCGGAGCTTTTCGCTGCGGAGACAGAGCCAGACGGAGCTTTCCCATGCGCAGTGCTCGTTCCGGCTTTCAAAGTAAACCAGAAGGGCAGCATCCGGCAGCTCGACAGCGATCATGTCGCCCTGCTTGCGCTGTGTGGAAAATGCCCATTTGGACACGCTTTCGCCGAGCTGTGTGCGGGACTGCGCATAACCGGTGATGAGCCCGCCCGCATTCTTGGTATCAGCATCCGAGGAGTATTCCGCGGCGAGCTTTGCAAATGCTTCGGGGGATGCCTGATCCATGCCGCAGCGCTTGCGGAGCTCATCGGCGGTGTCGAGCGCTTTCTGTGCGCTGCCGTAGGTTTCGTTGAGGAGCGTGATTATGCGCAGATCGACGGTCTTGGATTCGTCGAGCCGCGGGGCTTCCAGCATCTGGCAGACCTCAAAATACCGCTCTGTCTGATTTTCAATGATGATGGTATCGCCGATTGCAGCCTGATTTTGGAGCGCCCAGACCTGAATATCCCACGGGAAGCTGTTTGCGGTGTCGGAAATAATCAGCGCATTTTTGATCTTTTCGATGCGGTCTGCGGATTCACCGCGGGCGGAGAGATAGTTTGCGATATTGTCCTTGAACGAGGTGATGTTGTGGCATTCCGCGAGATTGGTCGCAGCGGAGTAGGCGGCGCTGCGCATTGCAGTGAGGGTATCGTTCGGTGCGTCATAGGAAAAGCGGTAGGAAAGCATTTTGAGCGTGAGATACTCCGTCGAATGATCCTGCATGTAGGCGTCGATCTCCTCACGCGGGACGGAGAGCGTCTTCTCAAATGTGTCGGCGTAGGCTTCAGCGGTCTTTTCAAGGATGAGCACCTGTGCGAGATCGTCTGTATTTACGCCGGTCGGATAGTCCGTGAGATCGGTTTCGGCTGCCTGCTTTTTACAGGCTTCCTGCTGATCTGCGGAGAGTGTGAAGCCGTCAGCGGAGGCTGCTTCGCATTGCCTGAGCGTATTGGTGATGCGTGCCTTTGCCAGTTCCATGATCTGACTGTACCATGTGGTGCTGCCCTCATAGATCTGCTCGCTGAGGGGCTTGCTGCTGTCGAAATGCTTTTCGCTGCTGTGGAATGCCTCCTTTTCCTGCTGATAAAAGCAGGCGAGCATCGCGCCGGTGACCTCATGGTGCATGGTCTCTGCTGCGACGGTCTGCCGGATATAGTAGCCGTCGCTGACACGCTTGCGGTGTACAGTGAAAACGCTGATGCCGGCGGCTGCGGCAACGAGTGCAGCGGCAATCGCAATCTTGCAGCTGAGCTTGATTTTCGGGGCGGGCGGATGAAGAATTTCGTCCATATAGCATTGTTCCTTTCACAAAGCGGAAACAGGTTCCGGAATAGTATGCGCACTCAGCTTCCCCGTATGCACAGGGCATCGAGCCCGTGCGGATCGAGCAGCGTATCCGTGCTGCACAGAATGATGATATGGGAATATTCCTGATCCTTCGTGAGTCTGCGCCAGTCCATATCGCCGGTGAGCGAGAGATTGACGGCAGTAATGTTGTGATAATGCTGCCAGAGAAACGGGAGCATAGGGCTGCCGCAGGAATCCGAAAGCAGCAGCAGATGCTTTGAGGACTTGTTGTTCATTTCCATCTGCAGCACGGCGTAATGCTCCATGCCGAACACGTCATATGCATTGCCGGATTCTTCGGCTTCCTCCTTGCGGTAATAGGACTGCAGGGGGATGGATGTGCCGTCGGATCGGTAAGCGGTGACGGTGCGCGGCGCGGGCTCGTTTTCGGCAGTATAAATATCCACAAGATCCGGTTTGAGATCGAAATAGCGGATTTCCTGCGCGAGATTGCCGTAATAATCGCTGCTGAAATGGGTGATGCTGAAATGGTCGTAGCCAATTGCCTGAAAGCCGAGTTTGCGGATGACCGACTGATAGATGTAGTATGCGCCGTAGCTTGTCCAGCGGGAATCGGTGCGGTAATAGACATACTGCTCCTTCATGCCGTTGAGCCAGCTTGCGGCTTCGAGCCAGTTGACCTTCGGATCGAGCTGTTCTGAGAGGGAGCGCAGCAAAGCACGTTCGTTGACGCGCGGCGCGGAATCTGAGAGCGTATCGGCATAGATCCCTGCGGAGGTCGGCACACCCATAAACCAGACCGGGATATCGGTCGTGCCGGCATAACTGCTGATGGTCTTGGCAGCGGCTTTGAGATTCTCCTCGGAATACTGCACGCGGCGGCGCAGCAGACGCTCCGGGGTGACATAGACATCCCCGACCGTGTCAGTGCCGAGCATGACATGCGTCCGGTCGTGGAGTGCGAGCAGCGGATACCAGACAGGGCTCTCCGTGCCGCCGAAAATGGAGGCAAGCGCGAAGAGACAGATCGTGCCGATGACGAGAAATGCAGAGAGCGCAGCGCGGAACGGAGTTTTTCGGGCGGGATCGGTCTTATTCATAGGCTTTCGGGGTGCCGTGGCGCAGTCCCTCGACATCTGTAAGATCGAGCATCAGCATGTCGTCGAAGATCGGTGTTTTCCGGAATCCGACTGATTCTGCGAATGCAGCTGCTTCATCGGTGTCCGGCACATACGCTGCAACGAAATAAGCGCCGCGGTTCAGTGCAGCACCGGCAGTCTGCCCCATGAGCATTCTGCCGAGACCGTGGCGGCGTGCGGCGGGCGCCATGACAAGGCGCGGGATCACGGCACATTTCGGCTTGGTGTCGGTGAGGTTTGCAGAAACGACCGAAATGCCGATCAGCGTATCGTCTTCATAGACAACGAGTGCAGTTTCGGCATCGGTCATCGGCAGGGGATTGTTCCCCGGCCAGAGTGCAAGCAGCGGTTCTGCCTGCGGTTCGCGTTCGGCGAGCAACGGACAGGGTATTTCACGAAAGATCAGCATAGTGACGGTTCCTCCGTTTTTTTCTGTTTAGGCGTTTTTCTTTCTTTTCTGCGGGGATCTCCCGCGATATTATTTTATCACAAAACGCGCGCTTTGTAAAGCAATTTCATGGAAATTTCAGATTTGGAACGAAAGCGTGACGGATGGGCGGGATCTGCGCAGAAATGCAGGCAGAGCCCCGGGATTTGTCCTTTTTTTGCATCTGTCTTGCTTTTTTTCGGATAATATGTTATAATAATAGAGAACGTGATTATTCAAAGAAGAAGGAGGCGAAGCCATGTCTTTTGGCAGAAAGCTGCTTGCCGGACTTGCGGTGCCGGCGGGACTGGTCTGCGGCCGTGCATATTATGAATCAAAGAAAATGCTGACGGCGGCATCCTATACAGTTGATATTGCGGATTTTCCGCGCACGGTTCAGATCTCCGATCTGCACCGCCGCACATTCGGTGCACATCAGGCACAGCTGATCCGGCTGGTTGCCGGCATGCGTCCGGAACTGATTGTGATCACAGGCGATCTCGTGTCGCGGAATATGACCGATTTTCACGAGACGGGCAAACTGCTGCGCCGTCTTCATGCGCTGGCACCGGTGCTCTATATTCCGGGCAATCATGAACTGGATCTGAAGCCGATGCAGCGGGAGGATTTGCGCAGAACTGCGGTGCGCGCAGGCGTGCGGGTGCTTGAGAACGAAACGGTGGTGTTCAGCGGGATCCGGTTTGCGGGCATTTCGCTGACAAGGGCGCATTACCGCGGCGCAGGATTTCTGCATGCGAGAGGTCTGCTGACCTGTACGGCAAAGGATCTCCGCGAAACGCTCGGCGAATGTCAGCCGGACACGGTGCTGCTTGCACATGATCCCGTCTGGTTCCCGGCGTATGCGGAATGGGGCGCAAGACTGACGCTTTCGGGACATGTGCACGGCGGTGTGATCCGCGTGCCGGGCATCGGCGGGATTCTTTCGCCGGAACGCCGCTTTTTCCCGAAATACAGCAAAGGAAAATATCAGATCGGAGACGCGGAGATGATCGTTTCTGCGGGACTGGGCAAGCTGCGGCTGATGAATCCGCCGGAGATCTGCGTGATCACGTCCCGTACATGACAGGACAGGGGGAGGGATCCGTATGAAAATGACACTGAAGCCGCTGAAAGGCGTGATCTGGGACAACCAGATGCTTGCGTTCGGCGATACCAGGGAAACAGTCGAGCAGCTGCTCGGAAAGGCACAGGTCTGGGGCACATCGCTTTATTATTTCCAGAATGCGATGCGGCTGGATTTTGACGAAGACGGCGGTCTGGAATTCATCGAGTTTCTTTCACCGGGAAAGGATCTCTCGCTTGAGATCTACGGGATCGATCCCTTCACGGCAAAAGCAAACGACGTGATCGCGCTGCTCGCCAAAAAGAATGACGGCAGAGTGACCGACTGTGACAACGGTTACTGCATCACGTTCGGGGAGATCTCTGTCGGCGTGTACCGCGATTCGATTCCGGAGGATGCCGCCGATCTCGCTGCGGAGGCAGAGGCGGAGGGAACGCCGCTTACGGATGAAGAATACGAAGCGGAGCTTTCCAAGGCAAATCACTGGGAGACGATCGGATTCGGAGTCAAGGGCTATTACGAGCGCAGACTGTAAACAGACGATCACCCGAAAACAATAAAGAGGAAGAACAAATGGAACAGGATGAGAACCGCTGGAAGCTGATCCGGAGTATGCGCGGGCAGGCGGAATGCTTTGTGAATGCCGCACCGAACGGGAAATACTCCTTTTTCAAAAAACTCGGCAGAAAGCTGACATATTGGTATGTCTATCCGTTCGGCGAGGCGCAGAATCGCTTCAATGATTCCGCAGCGGCTCTGATCGAACAGCTGAGCGAGGATGTTGAAAAGCTGCAGGTACAGCTGGAAGAGCTGGAAACGCAGACTGAGCGAAGATTTGTCACGTTTACGCGGGAGCAGCGCCAGATCCTTGAGCGCAGCGAAGCCGCACAGGCGGAATCGCTGGAAAAACTGACTGAAACAGTCACGGAGAACGACGAAAAGCAGCGCAGACGGATGATGCTCTTTGAGGAGAGTCAGCGCAAGACACTGACGATCACACGCGCTGAGCAGATGCGTGCAATCGAGAAGATCTCGAAACAGGTGCAGGAACAGGCTGCGGCACTTGATGGGTTTGCGGATGAGGTCGACAGAAGCCTTTCCGCCGCAGCACCGGACAGCCGCCGTAACGCGGGAACGCCCGCACTGCTTTATCCGGACGGCAGCGATCCGTCTGTGCTTGCGGAACCGCTCTGTCTGCTGGAAACGGCAAAGGACGACGAAAGCGTGCAGTCGGCACTCGAACAGCTCGATGCCGCATATACGGAATATCTGCACGATACCTTTGAAACATGCATCAATACGCGGAATATCGTATTTGTATGCAGGGAATACACCGGCGGTGCGGCACAGCGGGAGCTCCGTGCACTGTACAGCCTGATGAAGAAGAATTCGCGTTATCCCGTGAGCATCGTTTCCGTGGAAGCGGAGGATGCACCGGAGATGATGCAGGGCGATATTTACCGCGTGCCGGAACCGAAGCTGGCAGACTGGATGCGGGCGCACGATCCCGCGCTGCTGATCTTCTGCGAAGAAAACCCGTCGCTTCTGACGGCGGGCGGGCAGTGCATGATGCTCCGCGAAAGCATTGTGCGGCTCTCGACGCAGGATCCGGTCGAAAAAATCGGCGGCAGCAAAATGCAGGAGCTTCTGCATCTCTGCGAGTACGGTGTGCAGCATTATTCGGCAGCGTCGTCCGGGGCAGCAGATGCCTTTGAACAGCACGGATTCTGCCGTCCTGCCGTGTCTGCGCCGTATGTCGACGTGAACGATCCGTCGCTGTACCGCAGACCGCATCCGTATGATGCGTCCATGTTCACGGTCGGCTATCTCGACGATGCACAGGATTCGGATGCAATGGCGCTTTTCATGCAGACGGTGCGCGCCAATCCGGACATAGATTTTCTGATCTATACCGAGCATGAGGTGCCGGTCGAAACGGATATTCTTTCCAACTGCGACTGCTGCACGGATTCCCGTGAGCTCCGCGACTTTTTCGGCGAAGTGGACTGCGTGATCGTGCCGTATGCGGGGGCAAAGCATGTACCGGCGGTGCCGCTGTCAGCGCTGGACGCAATGGTCATGGGCATTCCGGCGGTGAGTACGCCGGCGGCAGGCATTGCGGAACTGATTGCGGAGACGGGCATCGGTCTTGTTTCGGCGGAATCGACAGCCGAGTCGCTCGGTGAAGCACTGCACACGCTCCGTGCGGGCTATGCGGCATACTGCGAAGGCTGGCGGATCGCACATCTGCGGGAACTGGTCTCCGGCAAGGCTTTTGTGAAATTTGCGGAGGAGTGTGCGGGCTGTTCCGTGCCGAGCGGCATGGTGACGCTGTACGACTGGGACCGCGCCGTCAAGCAGGAGGGTGCGCATCTGGTGCGCGGCTCTGCGGCGATGCGGGCATATTTCCAGCGCAGAATGCCGCCGGCGCCCGCTGAAAATTACAGAGAAGCGGCGCTCGATCTCATGGAACGCCGCAGCGCGGAGGCGCTGCTTTCGCATTACTGCACGGATGAGAACCGCCGTCTGATCCTGGCGCTTGCGGGAGAAGACGATCAGATGCTCCGGATGCTGATGCAGTTCGGCGTCTGCACCTTTGCGGATGCGTCGCAGGCGGTCAACACGCACCGCGAGGAGGTCTTTGCGGGAAAACGCGCCGCAGTCAGAAAAATGGATATTCTGGCGGGCAATCTGGAAGGACAATATGATGTGATCGCGGTGTTCCGTCTGATCCGTCATCTGGAATCGCCGCTGCGCCGGCAGGTCTGGGCGCGCCTTGCGGCAGCGCTGACCGAAAACGGCATCATTCTTGCGGATATCCCGAATCTGATGCATCTTGTGCCGTTCCGTCAGCAGAACGGCTGGGGAAAGCAGGCGGTGTATGAGGTCGGCTGGACGGCAGACCGCATTGCCGCAGAGCTCAGGGAGAACGGGCTCCGGTTGGAAGCGATGCTTCCGATCGGTCAGGGGCTTTTCCGTCTGCCTGCACCATATGACAGTGAGCCTGTCTCATGGACGGCAGTCATCAAAAAAGAAGAGAAAAATACAGGAGTGTGAATAATGACAGAGAAATATTCGTTGTATTCATCATCCGGAAAATTTTATATCGGCAGTTTGGGGGAGAGTATGCGCAGAGATCTGCGGACGCAGCTTTCCAAGTGGGTATTTGCTGATCCGGGCAGACTCGCATATGATATGAATCTCGGCAGAGAGCGGATGCTGTGTGTGCCGCTGGCATCCTACGCCGAACAGATGCTCTGGGCGTGTCATGCGCTGGGGCAGAAGGATGTCCGGGACGTGAGCGTTCACGATTCCCTGGTGATCCTGCCGACAGAGCTTATGAACGCTGATGAGGCGGACATCGAACGCGGCACGATCCGTTCGGACCGCGTGCTGGATGTGGAGGTCACGGCAATCGGATTCAGCACGGCGCTTCTGCGGATCTCGAACGAAAACGGTCTGCTCTATTCCGCGGAACTGACCAGACAGTAAGGAGAGTTATTGATGAACGAAACGACTGCACTGACAACGGTAGAACCGCAGCCGACAGCACTGCTCCTCGGCGGCGGCGGCGCAAAGGGCGCATTTCAGGTGGGCGCGTGGCAGGCTCTGATGCAGACCTCGCTGCTCAACCGCATCACGATGGTTGCAGGATGTTCTGTGGGTGCGCTGAATGCGGTGCTTTTCGCGATCGGCGATCTCGGCCTTGCGAAGGATGTGTGGATGAACATCGGGCCGGAGGATCTGCTCACCCGCGGCGCAAACGGCGCTTTCTTCTCCCGCGAGGGACTGATCCGGATCATCGACCGCATGCCGCTGCAGCGTATCCGCACGAGCCCGTTCCGCATCTGTGTGAGTGTCTGTGAGGCGGATACCAATCAGACTGCATTTTATGAGCTGAACGGCCTCTCAGATCAGGATATCCGCACACTGCTTCTGGCGACCTCTGCGATCCCGCATATCTATGAGCCTGTGCGCTATCTCGGCAAGAATTACCGCGACGGCGGTCTCACTGCGAGCGGCGAGCTCTGCGTTGAGCCTGCCTACCATCAGGGACACCGCGAACTGCTGATGGTTTCGCTGCGGTCGTCGTTTTCGCTGTATGGCGGCAAGAGCGGCGGTCTGCTGCGCGAGCCGACAGGCAATCTGCACAAGCAGTATTCTGACTGCAATTTCACGGTTATCAAGCCGATGAAGCCGCTGGGCAATCTGTTGACGGGGACGCTGAATTTCACACGCGAAAAGATCCAGCAGAGCATGGTGCAGGGCTATATGGACACGCGCACGGCGCTGGCGGGGAGCATCGGCAAGCCGCAGACGCTGGAGGAGATCAACGCCGAACTGGTCAAGATCATGAAGCGCCTGTTCCGGACGGCGGGCGAGCTGAAGCAGTTCATCGACTGCTATCAGGATCGTTTTGCGCCCAATATCCCGTGGCAGACGATGGGCGGTTCCGTGTGGTACGACAATATCTTCGATGTGGACGGCTGGCGTCTGCAGCAGATGCGCACAGTCGGACTGCAGAAGCACTACCGGATCCTCGATGCGGGCGATCAGCGCGTCGCGTGGGTGCTCGATCCGAAGATCCTGCTGGATGCCCTTCAGGAATACGAAAACAGATAATGAAAGATCCGCCGGAGCATGCGTTTCGGCGGATTTTTCTATAATATTTTTACGAATCAGTGCCTTTTCGTGAAATTGTCGCGTTTTCTGTTCAATTAACCCATTGACTAAATCGGTATATTATGCTATAATGAATATAACTATAAATTTGGACAGATATGGAGGGGAGTAATATGCAGGAATTGCTTGAACGCAGACAAGGGCTGCACAGAAGCGTGCTGATCGTTGACGATGAGTTCATCGAAAGAGAAATGCTCGGCGCGATGCTGCAGGATCTGTATACAGTCATTTATGCAGAAAACGGCATGCGCGCACTTGAGATTATCCGCCGTGACAAACTGACGCTTTCCCTGATTATACTGGACCTCCACATGCCGGAGCTGGATGGGTACAGTCTGCTGAAAATCATACGGTCTGACAGCGAGCTGCGGCGGATTCCTGTGATTATGCTGACATCCGAGAAGAGCGCAGAGGTTGAGAGCCTGCGGCTTGGTGCTGCGGATTTCATCACGAAGCCCTATGATGCGCCCGATGTCGTGCGTGCAAGAGTCGGACATTCGATCGAGCTTGCGGAAGACAGTATCATCATCCACGAAACGGAGCGTGACGAGCTGACCGGTCTTTTCAACAAGGAATTCTTCCTGGAATACGGGCGGCGGCTCGACGATCAGAACGGTCATATGCCAATGGATGCGCTGGTGCTCGATATCAACCGCTTTCATATTGTCAATGAGCTCTACGGCAAGGATTACGGCGATCTCATTTTGCAGCGGATCGGCGACAGCATCCATGCGCTTGTCCGGAAAACGGGCGGTCTTGCCTGCCGCAGCGGCAGCAATACGTTCGGTATTTATCTCCCGCACAGTGCAGATCTGATGGAAAAGCTTCCGAAATATCTCGGAGAGATCAACGACAGCATGGGGGACAGCAAGATCTGTCTCCGGATGGGTGTTTTTGCCGATGACGGCTCAAAGCTGGACATGGATCAGCGGTTCGACCGCGCATATCTTGCCAGCCGGAAGCTCCGCAGCAGCTATGTCACGAGTTATTCGTTTTACAGTGCAGAGCTCCACAATAAGGAGCTGCATGCCGAAAGACTGATCAACGACATGGACAGGGCGCTGTCCGAAAAGCAGTTCAAGGTGTTTTATCAGCCGAAATACAGCATCTCAGGTGACAAGCCGCGGCTTTCCAGTGCGGAGGCACTGATCCGCTGGTTTCATCCGGAATTCGGCATGATTAATCCGAACGGCTTCATCTCGCTCTTTGAAAACAACGGTCTGATCCAGCGGCTGGACAGATACGTCTGGAATGAAGCCGCAGCACAGATCCGGCAGTGGTGGGAGAAATACGGGCTCTATATTCCCATCTCGGTCAATGTGTCCAGAGTGGATGTGTTCAATCCGCTGCTCGGCGAGATCCTGCGCGATATCACGGTGCGGAACGGCCTTGAAAACGAGAATCTGCTGCTGGAGATCACGGAATCGGCATATTCGGATCAGTCGCAGGAGATCATCAACAGTGTGAGCAAGCTGCGCAAGCAGGGCTTCAAGATCGAGATGGATGATTTCGGAAACGGCTATTCTTCACTGAATATGCTGACGTCACTTCCGGTCGATGCACTGAAGCTGGACATGCAGTTTATCAAGAATATCAACGAAAGCAAGAAAGCATGCCGTCTGATCGGCATTATGATCGAGATCGCAAGACTCCTGGAGGTGCCGGTGATCGCGGAGGGTGTTGAAACGCACACGCAGATGGAACTTCTGAAGGAGTACGGCTGCGACATCATTCAGGGATACTATTTCTCGAAGCCCCTTTCGCCGGAGGATTTTGAAAAGCTGATCGAAGCGGAGACAAAGGAGGCAAAGCATGCTGACAATGGATAAGTTGAGAGAATACGGTGCGGATGCCGACGAAGGACTGATGCGCTGTATGGATAACGAAGCGTTTTATCTGATGCTTGTTCAGAAGGCGATGGAGGACGAAAAGCTCGTTCAGTTGGAACAGCAGCTCGAAGAGAAGGCGTTCGAGGCTGCCTTTGAGACTGCCCATGCGTTGAAGGGAATGTATGCAAATCTGTCGCTGACGCCGCTGACAGAGCCGGTCAGCGAGATGACAGAGCTTCTCCGCAAGCGGACAGATACGGATTATTCTGAGCTGATGGAAGAGGCGAAGACGCAGTTTGCAAAGCTGCGCAGTTTGTGATGCATAAAAACAAAAGCGGGAACAGTTCATGATGCATGGATTGTTCCCGTTTTGTCATACAGAACATGCCTGCACATACCGGAAAAGGAGGGATATTTGTGTTTGGCAGACATTTTGTGCTGAATGAGCAGAATCTGGAGATCATCAAGGATCTTGGCAGACAGATGCCGGGCGGATTCTTCATCTACAAAGCGGACGGCAGAGAAGAGCTTCTGTATGCCAACGATGCCGTGCTGAAAATCTATGGCTGCAGCTCGCAGGAGGAATTTCAGGCGCTGACAGGCAATACCTTCGTGGGAATGGTGCATCCGGACGACCGTGTGCAGACGGAACAGTCGATTGCAGAGCAGATCCGTTCCGATCCGGATGGCTTTGACGATGTGCAGTACCGCATCATCCGGAAGGACGGCAAGGTGCGCTGGGTGGACGATTACGGGCATTTCATTGAAACCGAAGCCTGCGGCGGGATCTTTTACGTGTTCATTTCGGATGTGACCGAAAAGCGTGAGCAGGCAGAGCGCATGAATCAGCGGCTCACTGAGGAGGTGCAGGAGGCATCAAAGCTCACAGAGCTGATTTTGTCGGTCGGTTCGCCGCTTTCCGATATGCCGGCGATGCGGTTTTCCAAGGATGCGAAAACGGGCAGATATCTCACCTGCAATCAACCGTTTGCGGAATATGCGCACAAAGCATCGCCTGAGGAGATTATCGGTCTGACAGATTACGAGATCTTCGATCAGGCAGCAGCAGATCATTTCACACATAACGACAGGATCGCGCTTTCAAAGGATCAGCCCTATATTTACTTTGAGGATGTGCCGGAGGCGTCCGGAACAGAGATGCGGCATTTCCAGACCACAAAGCTGAAATTTACGGATCTTTCCGGCAGACTGTGTCTGATCGGCATCTGCGTGGATGTGACGGAAATGATGCGAATCAAGAATGCGGAGGCAGCAAGCCTTGCCAGACAGCATGAGCTGGAAGACCGCCTTGCACTGCAGGAAAAGCTGCTTACGGAGCAGGCGCAGCGGGAAGAGCAGGATAAAATGATAACAGCGCTCGCTTCCGACTACCGCAGCGTCTATCATGTGGATCTGGATACCAACGACGCCGTCTGTTACCGCGCAGACATGACAGATGACGAACAGACCGGTGAGGGCGTTCATTTCCCGTTTCTGGAGCGATTCACATGGTATGCGGAGCATTCGGTCGATGAAAAGTACCGCGAGGGTTTTCTGGCGTTCATCAATCCGGACAATATCCGTGAGGGGCTCTCGAAGAATCTCATCATTGCGTACCGCTATCTTGCACGCCGCAAGGGGATGGAGTACTATGAAATGATCCGTATGGCAGGTGTGCGCCATGCAGCAGACCGCGACGATCATATCGTGCATGCAGTCGGATTGGGACTCACGAATGTGGACGCGGAGGTGCGCAAGTCGATGGCAAATCATCGGGCACTCCGTGAGGCGCTGGAAGCGGCAGAGGAAGCAAACAAGGCAAAGACGGCGTTTCTTTCCAATATGAGTCATGAGATCCGCACGCCGATGAATGCGATCATCGGTCTGGACAGCCTTGCGCTTCGAAAGGAGAACCTGGATGCAGAAACGCGGGGATATCTCGAAAAGATCGGCGGCAGTGCGCGGCATCTGCTGGGGCTCATCAACGATATTCTGGATATGAGCCATATCGAATCCGGCAGAATGACGCTCCGGAAGGAAGAGTTTTCACTGCGCGCCATGCTTGAACAGATCAATACGATGGTGATGACGCAATGCAGCGACAAGGGACTGCACTATGAATGCAGAGTTGTGGGCGGAGTTTCCGATTATTATATCGGCGACGATATGAAGCTGAAACAGGTGCTGATCAATATTCTGAGCAACGCGATCAAGTTCACCGAAGCGCCGGGCAGCGTATGCATGACTGTTGAACGGAAGGCAGTGTTTGAAGACCGTTCGACACTCCGGTTTGCGATCCGTGACACCGGCATCGGCATGGATCGGTCATTTCTGCCGAAGGTGTTCGATACCTTTTCACAGGAGGACAGCAACCGCAACAATAAATACGGCAGCACAGGTCTCGGTATGGCAATTACGAAGAATATCGTCGAGATCATGAACGGCACGATCTCGGTGGAATCGGAAAAGGGCGTCGGCACGGAGTTCACAGTGATCGTCACGCTGAAAAACTGCGACCGCATTGTGGAGAGCGTCTTTATCAATCCGAAGGAGATGCGCGTGCTGGTGGTGGACGATGAGGAGATCGCTGCCGAACACGCAAGGATCGTACTGGAAGAAGCGGGCATCAAGGCGGATACCTGTCTGAGCGGTGCGGATGCACTGCAGCTGCTGAAAGTGCAGCATACAAAGCTGGAGCCTTATAATCTGGTGCTGCTCGACTGGAAAATGCCCGATATGGACGGAACAGAGGTCGCAAAGGAGATCCGCAAGCTGTACAGCCGGGAAACAACGATCATTATCATGACCTCGTTCAACTGGGATGAGATCCTTGACGAGGCGACACAGATCGGCGTGGACAGCTTTCTTGCAAAACCGCTGTTCGCGTCGAATGTGATCGCGGAATTTGAGCGCATCGCGCGGAAAAACAATATGCTGATGCGTACCAAGGAACGTGCAGATCTGAACGGCAGAAGGATCCTGCTTGCAGAAGATGTGCTGATCAATGCAGAGATCATGAAGGAGCTTCTGAAGTTCAAGGGCGTACAGATCGACCATGCCGAGAACGGCAGACTTGCAGTCGAACAGTTTTCCGCGAGTGCGGAGGGGTACTACGATGCCGTTTTGATGGATGTCCGGATGCCGGAAATGGACGGTCTGGAAGCGGCGGCGGCGATCCGTGCGCTTCCGCGGAGGGACGCAAAAAATGTCCCGATCATCGCAATGACGGCGAATGCATTCGACGAAGATGTGCAGTGTTCGCTCCAGGTCGGAATGAATGCCCATTTGTCCAAGCCGGTCGAACCGGAGCGTCTGTACCGGACATTGGAAGAGCTGATCTGGGAAGCAGAGCATAGGCAGTGAACGGAGGCAGATGCGCATGAAAAATCAGATGACAGCCGAGAGTCCGCAGAAGTATCTTTCACGGCTCGATGTGTGGGCTCTGGCATACGGATGCATGGTCGGATGGGGTGCATTCGTGATGCCGGGGACGACGTTTCTGCCCGTTGCAGGGCCTGCCGGAACGGTTATCGCGATGCTGATCGGCATGCTGATCATGCTGGTGATTGCGAATAATTTTGCATATCTCATGAAACGGATTCCGCGTTCCGGCGGTGTGTATGCTTTTACGAAGGAGGCATTCGGCAGGGAGCATGCCTTTATCAGTTCCTGGTTCCTGTGCCTTTCCTACCTGACGATCGTCTTTCTGAACGGTACGGCGCTGTTCGTGGTGCTGCGGACGATCTTCGGCAATACGATCCAAACGGGCTTTCATTACAGTGTAGCAGGCAATCCGATCTATTTCGGGGAGGTCATTATATCCGTGGCAGCGCTCGGCAGCGTTGGTATACTGTTCATCACCTCACGTTCCGTTCTGCACAAGGTGCATACGCTGTTTGCGGTGCTGATGGCGGTCGGCATCCTGATTCTGGCGGCCGTCTGCATTCCGCATATCGGGGATGCGATCTTCGATTTCGGTTCACAGAATACAAACAGGGCATATGGAATTTTCAGTATTGCGTTTCTTGCGCCGTGGGCATTTGTGGGCTTTGAAGTAGTCTCATTCGATACGCCGGATTTCAAGTTTCCTGTGGCAAAATCGAAGCGTATCATTTTTATCGGCATCATAATTGCAGCATTCGGATATACGGCGATGGCGCTGGTCGGCGCATCAGCAGTGCCGGACGGCTTTGCGAACTGGGGCGAATACATTTCTTCGCTGGGCAGTCTCACTGAGGCGGAGGCGGTTCCGACGTTTTATGCTGCAAGGAAATATCTCGGTGACGGCGGACTGATCCTCATCGGTCTGTGTGCATTCGGCGGTGTGATGACCGGCATTATCAGCGGATACCGTGCGACAATGCGTGTACTCACAACGATGGCAGACGACAAGATCCTCTCGGAACAGTTCTCGAAAAAGGCGTTCAGCATCCTCTTCGTCATGGTCTTTTCCGTGACGATGGCACTGTTCGGCAGAAATACGCTGAGCTGGTTCGTGGATCTGACGTCATTCGGCGCAATCATGTGCTTCGGCTATACCTCTGCGGCTGCGCACAAACTCGCGAAAAAGGATCACGATCGGCAGGTGAAGTTGACCGGTCTGCTCGGCATGGTCATTTCCATCATTTTTGTGATCGTGCAGCTTGTGCCGCGTCTGACGGCAATGGAGGCGATGGGCTGCGAAGCGTTTCTGCTGCTGTCCTTCTGGTGTCTGCTTGGATTCTTTTTTTACTGGCGAACCGTTACGCGCAGCAAGCAGACCGATTACAGCGGCATTTCCACATCGGGCATTGTGCTGTTTGCGCTGCTGCTGTATTCCGTGTTCATGTGGCTGGCAAAGCTGATCGCGTCCAAGGAGAATATGAGTGAAGTGCAGAATGCGCTGTTCAAGGGCGGGATCGTGCTGCTGATCCTTGTTTTTCTCGGGCTTGCTGTGATGCTGTATGTGCAGAATCTTGTCCGCAAAAAGCATGAGACCGCCGAACACGACAAGATCCGTGCATTGGAGAGCAGCCTCGCAAAGAGCCGTTTCCTGTTCAATATGTCCCACGATATCCGCACGCCGATGAATGCGATCATCGGGTATACGAACCTTGCCATGAAGGAACAGGCATCGCCGAAGCTGCATGATTATCTCTCAAAAATTGACCGTTCCAACCGGCATCTGCTGAATCTGATCAACGATATCCTCGAAATGAGCCGGATCGAAAACGGCAAGCTGGAGCTTGAATGCATTCCGGCGGATCTCTGCCGCATTTTTGACGGGATCTCTGAACTGTTCGATGAGCAGATGAAGCAGAAGAAGATGAATTTTCAGGTGCATTCTGCGCAGGTGAAGGACAGATATGTCTGGTGTGACGTGAAAAACCTGAACAGAGTCATTATCAATTTGCTTGGTAACTCTTACAAATTCACACCGGAAGGCGGAAAGGTGTCGGTCTCGGTTCTGCAGGTCGGGAAGGCGGAAAACGGGTATGCCGCATATGAGATCCGGATCACAGATAACGGCATCGGCATGTCCAGGGAATTTGCGGAGAAGATGTTCAGCCCGTTTGAGCGGGAGCGTTCTTCGACGGACAGCGGGGTTGAGGGTACAGGGCTCGGTCTCTCGATCAGCAAGAGCATCATCGACCTGATGGGCGGAACGATCACCGTGAATACTGCGCAGGGCAGCGGAACAGAGATCATTCTGAACCTCTGCTTCATGACGGCGGAGGAATCGGATCTGCCGCAGGATGCATCGGAGACAAAGGAGCATGCCGCAAAGCAGGACTTTTCGCAGAAGCGGCTGCTGATTGCGGAGGACAATGCAATCAATTTGGAGATTGCGTGTATGATCCTGACGCAGGCGGGATTCAAAGTGGAGACCGCCGAGAACGGACAGGCAGCAGTCGATATGGTGGCTGCATCTGATGCGGGATATTACGACGCGGTTCTGATGGATATTCAGATGCCGGTGATGGACGGCTATACCGCCGCCAAGAAGATCCGCAGCCTGAGCAATAAGGCGCATGCGGAGATCCCGATCGTCGCCATGACCGCCAATGCGTTCAAGGAGGATGAGGAAGCGGCGCTGGCAGCGGGCATGCAGGCGCATGTTGCAAAGCCGATCGATGTGGATGCGCTGCTGAAAACGCTTTCGGACATTCTGTACGGAACGAATGCATAAAAAATCCCGCCGGAGCAGGTTTGCTTCGGCGGGATGCTGTTCAGAGCGGTCTGATCGGATGCCGGATCACTGTTTTGAGCTTTGCGGCTTCGGTCTTGCGCGGATCGGAGAGATAGATCTCGTGATGCAGTCTCTGCGCGGTGAAATCGGTCTGATAGCCCTGTTCCGCTGCGAATTGATGCATCAGCGCGACGGTTGCGGGTTCATCGTCATAGCTGCCGATATGCATGCACTGCACGCAGAGCCCCTCATCTACCGTGAGAAATTCGACATCGGAAAAATCGGCTTTCTTTTTGGCAGTTGCTTCGGAAACAGCCCACGCAAAATCGTCCCGCGTGATGAAATCGGGCAGACGAATAACCGAAATCCAGCAGAAATCATTCTTTCGGGCATAATCAATGCCCTGAACGTTCTCCTGATACCAGAATCCCTCCAGCGGCGGGACGACATATTCAAAGAAACCTTCGATTTTGTGCGTTCCCTTGTAGCTCATTTTCAGCGTGTAGGCAATGCCGTAAAGCTGGGAGAGCGCCTTCTGATATGCGCCGCCTTCTTCGTTGGGATCGCCCTTGCCCCGTACGGCGATATAGTTCATCTTCGGGATCTGAATGATTGCGGGCTTTGTTTTTGGGGAGTAGATATCCTTATATTCTTTTTTGAAATCGAATGCCATAGCTTACTCCTTTGGAATGCGGTAAATATCATCATCATAAAACTGAATGCGGTCTGTCGGGCGCGTCTGCCTGCGCACGGTCAGCACATTATATACATCCGGTGCGGGTGATACGGTTCCGATTGCTGCCATGCCGAAGAAGAACCAGTTGAGAAAATCATGCTCCGGTGCACCGGTCAGAAACAGCACCAGCGGGACGATCCCGAGCACAAACGGCAGCAGACACATGAGAAAAAAGCGTGGCCGGCTGAGTGGGTGAGAGGCAAGCGCAATGAAAAACAACTTGTGCCGGAGCTTTCCGACCGTAACAGCAGCTTCTTTCGGGTAAACGGCGGCGTGCAGCAGTTCATGAACGAGCTGCAGTGCATAGCCGGCTGCGAAACCGACGGCGATCCCCGCCAGACTGCGGATAGACACCGCAAATTCCGTGCAGAGAAAGATCCGGAGAAAGACCGGGATCTGCAGCAGAAAACAGAGAATCGCCATGATCGGAGCGCTCTTTTTTATAATATCTTTGGTGGGGGGCGTATCAAGCCGGACGGCGTTCGGTGGAAGGACACCGTGCTGATAATCACTGATGTTGTCGATATTCAGCT
The DNA here is from genome assembly GCA_017550355.1 of Oscillospiraceae bacterium. Taxonomy (GTDB): domain Bacteria; phylum Bacillota; class Clostridia; order Oscillospirales; family Ruminococcaceae; genus Firm-04. Next base: position 24,397 of record JAFZPL010000011.1, read on the forward strand.
GAAAATGAATCATGGATGTCCTCCCTGATGCGGATCTCACCGGTGCTGCGCCATTCTTCCTGACCGTCCTCATAGCGCACAAGCAGACGCAGATCATCGTCGACGGCGAGCGCATATGCTTTGCGCGTTTCGCCGTTTTCCAGCACGAGAATCTCCTTGTACAGCGAGCTGAGCCGTGCGCGGTAGCTTTCAAGATATGCTTTCTGTCCGAGACCGCGGTACTGCGCAAAGATCCGGCGCGTCAGAAGCTCCGCACAGCGCATAAAGCGTTCCTCAGGCGCGGCATATGACGGAAACACCGTTCCCGCAATATCCTGAATCTCCGGCGGGAATCCGTCCGGCGGCGGCATGAGATTGATGCCGATGCCGACGATCGCATAATCGGGGATGCCGCAGTTTTCTGTAAATCTGCTTTCGCAGAGGATGCCGCAGATCTTTTTGCGGCGCAGCAGGAGGTCGTTCACCCATTTGATCTGCACCTGTTCGCCGGAAAGTGCTTCAACCGCTTCTGCTGCTGCCGCTGCCGCCATCGGCGTGAGCGCGAGAATGTCCCGCTGCGGCTTAAACAGTGCAGAGAGATAGATGCCGGTATCGGGCGGGGAATAAAAGCTGCGTCCCTGTCTTCCTCTGCCTGCGGTCTGCTGCCGCGCAATCACAACAGTACCCTCCTCCGCGCCGGAATCGCCGAGCGTGCGGAGAAGGGTGTTGGTGGAATCAACGCAGTCGAACACGAGCAGCTGCCTCAGTTCCGGAATATCGGAGACCGTGCGGCGGAGACTGTCCGTCCATGCGCGGCTGATCGGGTATTCGTCGGGATTCTTCATGGATATCACCGTTTTCTGGAGATATTTGTAAGTGCCTCTGCGATATCGGCATAGGCGGATGCGGGCAGACCTTCCAGTGCGTAGCGGTCCTGTTCAAGTGCAGCGGTGGGTGCATCAAGCGTCGGACGGGCGGGCATCTGGATATGCCATTTTGCACAGAGCTCACGGGCGGTATCGGCATCGGAGGGAGCGGAAGTCCATGCGGGCGCCTCCAGCAGCAGCCGGTATCCCGCGTAGAATTTTTCCGGTTCATCCGGCAGTCTGCGCCATGCCCGCAGCGCTTTCATCCATTGCCGCATCCGGCGTTTGCGCGGAGATTCCGGCATTGCCGCAGATTCGGTGTCAGTGAAGGCGCCGTCTTCGGAACTGTGCGTACCGGAGCCTTTGCGTTTTGCACGGAGACGAATGATCATTGCAGCGATCGCATCACGCAGATCGGAGATCCAGTCGCTGAGGAACTGCTTCCAGATATAGACAGCAATGATCAGCGTCGGGATAATGATGAGGAGATTGATCAGCCAGTGATCGCCCTCTGCCTGCGCCTGCATGCCGCCGCCGCCGCCGGCTTCTGCGGGATCTGCCGGTGATGTGCTGCCGCTGCTGATCCACTCGAAGAATTTCCGGACGGCGGAGAACCCGACGCTTAGCACTGTACTGACGGCGCTGCCGCCCCACTGCAGCAGCTGCAGGATCCCGTCGCGCAGAAAGAACACCGCCGTCAGCAATACCATCAGCAGGATGACCATGCGCAGATTGCTCTGCCGGATCTCACGCGGAACAGCGGTCTCCGTATTGGCGCGGCGGTTGACCATGCGGTGCAGCATGGACTGATTCCGCAGCAGCAGAAAACAGACTGCCATCATTGCACAGACCGCCGCTGTTTCTGTGATCGGAACATGCAGCGATGCAGTATAGAGCAGACCGATTGTGAGAACAGCGCCGATATTTGACGCGCCGAACCGTGTCGGAGAGAAGAGCTGATCAGAGTCCTTGTTGAAAGCCGTCAGCGCAGGGAGCAGAATTGTCAGCGGGAGCGTGAATGCCGGAACAGACGCATTTGTCAGCTGATATACGATATATCCCGCCGCGGCGCAGAGAAAAACGGAGACAGCGATGCACAGCGGATGCTTTCTGCCGCGCTTTGTGCGGACACCGCAGATCAGAAAGCCGGAGACTGTACCGCAGATTGCTGAAAGGGCGGTGATATGGGCGAGATACGGCTGGGATGGCTGAAAGAGCGCACAGACAAGCATCCACACCGGATACCAGCTCAGCGCACGGCAGAACAGTGCGGCAGTGAAAGCAGCGGGAAGGGAGATGCGCCGTTTCATGACTCAGTCATTGACGGAGATCACGCCGCTTTCCTGGAGTGAAAGCAGATAAAACAGGCGGATCTCGTCACGGCGTTCCGGCTTAACCATATAATACATATAGGTTTCCAGCACATTCAGCAGATTATTGGAGCGTCCTTCGATCTTGAAATTCTCAAAGCCCATCGGTACGAGACGTTCATAGATATCCTGGGGTTTGATATGTGTCGAATAGCCGGTCGTTTCGTAGATCATATTCTGCGGGTATGCGCAGGGGAAGGAGCCCTTCTGCTTGAACGGCACATTCGGCCCGTGCTTCTGAAGATGCTCGATATAGTCGATCTGGATCTGTCCGAGAAATTCGTAATGCGCCTTTCTGCGCGTACAGCCCGGAACGCAGACCGCATTGACCAGCAGCTCGCATTTTTCCTTGTGGGGCAGCTTTTCAAGCAGATCCCAGTTGTTGTTGAGATTGTAGTCGAGCACCACCCAGTCGTATTTTTCCAGTTCCTCGCAGAGCAGCCCGAGATCGGTGATCTGCTTGCAGGTGGAGGAGATGATGCGGTAATTCGGATAATTCTTCCGCACATATGCCTCCAGCAGCGGCGATGTCAGGATCACGCCGTTTTTGCGGTCGGCGCGGTCGGCAAGACGCAGGCAGTTGTTGCAGTGCGCGTTTGAGAGGTGCTCCTCACGAATCAGGGGGTTTGTGTAGGTGAAACGGAGGGAGATATCCTCTTTTTTCAGTGCGTCGATCACATAATGGATATCGTGTTCACGCATCATCCCGCCGAGACAGCGACCGCCGTTCCAGATGGAGGACGGAAATTCGCCGTACATTGAGCCGATTGTCACGCCGTCGTAAAATGCATCCGGAAATTCGTCAAGCATCTTCTTGAGCATCATATTGAGGTGGAATTTGCGGGTGAAATCAGGCAGATGAAATTTGGCTGCCATGAATACACCTCCTTATCATTTTTTCATGCTGCGAAGATAGGCGAAGGTTTCGGCTTCGCCCTTATCCGCGAGCATTTTTAGCAGGAACCAGAGTTTTTTTGCGGTTTTCGGGTGCATGGGGATCTTCCGCTTCATTCCGCTGAGAAAATAGTTCAGCGCGTCCGCATCGGTGTATTTTTCGCCGTTATAGATCTTGCTTGCAGCAACGCGGTCGCAGAACATTTCAATCAGGTATCTTGTCGGCATTTCGACGGGCTCATAGCGCTTGGAGGCAGGATTGACATCGTTCCAGAATTCATAGTGATGCTTGTTGCGCCCCTTGTGGTGGAGCCATGCAGCGGAATAGCCGTTTTTCTCGCGCTCTGCTTCGTTCGGGGAACGTGTCCCCTGATAAAACAGCGCACCGGGGATAAATTCCGTCGGGGTATATTTGGAAAGATCATGCAGCAGTCCCTGGATCGGGATGCCTGCGCGGAAGCAGTGCAGCATGACCTGGTGGCGGTGCTTCGTGATCGTCTTGAAATGCGCGATCGGATGAAATTGCAGCTTCATATCAGTCATTCTCCGGTTCAAAAGGAAATGCAGGCATCATTTCAAGCTTGAACAGATTCTGCACATGCTTTTTGTCGATGAGCGCCTTGTGCTCCGGAGAGGGCTCTGCCACGCCGCGGATGTAGTCGTCAAGCTCTTTGTAGGTGAAGCCGAGATTGTCTTCATCGGTCTTGCCGCAGAGGCCGTCCGAAGGTGCTTTGTCGACGAGAGATGCGGGCAGACCGAGCGCTCTGCCGATCGCCTTGACCTCCTGTACGGTGAATTTTGCGAGCGGCGCAAAATCGCCGACGCTGTCGCCCCAGCGCGTGGAATAGCCGACATAATCCTCCGAAAGATTGCAGGTGTTGGCAACTCTGCCGCCGATGCACTGCGAGACCATGTACACCGTCGCCATGCGGATGCGGGGTGGGAGATTGGTTACAGCTTGATTGGAGAGCGGTGTAACAGCACCGACTGCCTTCTGAAGCGCATCGGCGGTTTCGCCGATATTGACAGTGACGTTCTTGATGCCGAGATGCTTGCAGAGAAGCTTGGAATCGGCAATGTCAGACTGTTCCCCGCGGGGCATCATCACACCGACGACACGGTGGACGCCGAGTGCGCGGACGAGCAATGCGGCGCAGACGGAGCTGTCCTTTCCGCCGGAAACGCCGAGCACGGCAGGGCAACCGTCACCGTTCGCTGCGAACCAGTCCTGAATCCAGCGGCAGCAGTCCTCGATGGCATGTTCAACATTGAATTTGTACATATAAATCATCCTTTCATTTATGATCGGGAATCAAAAGTGCAAGGCATTCCTGTTTTTCACAGGAGGCACGAATCGTTTCACGCATCGGAAGCGCAGTCTCAAACGGCACATTTTTCGTATCCGGCGGGAGCTTCACATCACTGACCGCGCAAACCGCGCCCTGCATCATCACCAGCGGGCAGCCGTCATCCATGACATGGCACTCCATATCCGGCGGCGAACAGCGCACTTCTTCCATCCGTTTTTTTGCTTCTTCCTGCATATCTGTATTGTCCGAAACAATCACAAATACGGATGCATCGATCTGCACGAGTCTGCGCAGACCGTCCGTATAATACAGCATTTTTCTTGCAAAAGTCTGTTCCCGCTGTGTCAGCAGACGCGGAACAAGCACATCCACAGAGATATTGTCCATGCAAATCCTCCTGCCTTCAGATGTATTCCTTTGAGCGGTACGTAATAAAACCGCTCATTTTTTCCTCCCGTTTTCAGAAAAACGGATACAGCGCTGCAGCGATATGCATGATGATCAGTCCCCAGAACAGCGGAGATGCACCTGCGATCCGCAGGCACCGGAATCCCTGATGAGGCGTACGGTCAGGCAGACGCTCCGTGACCGAGAGATACATGAACACCGCCGTTCCGACTGCAAGCATGGACAGCGTGTAGATCATCGAGACGGTGCGGAAGGTCGATGCGGGGAGATTGGATTCTCCGAGAGCGGACAATACCGATACGGTATTGACCAGAATATGCACAAGGATCGCCGGCGTGAGGGAATTGTGCCGCATTGTGATGTATCCGAGGAAAATGCCGAGCGGAAACGTGAAGATCATCTGCACCGGGTTCTGGTGTGCCAGTGCAAAGAAAAATGCCGAGAGGAAAATCGCGAAACGCTGTCCGACGCGGGCTGCATTTTTCATGAGAATGCCGCGGAAGAGAAGCTCCTCCGTCAGCGGTGCAATCAGACATGCATAGACCGCGGTGACGGCAAGGCGCGTTGCAGAACCGTCCACAGCAAGGTGCTCCATCCGGATGGAGATGCCGAACTGTGAGAGATATTTGCTGAGCAGCTGCGTTCCTTCACCGGTGATCAGCTGGATCCAGAGCCCGATGACGGTATACATCATCATGCGGGACAGTGTGAAGCGGCGTGTTTTGAAGAAATCTTGCCAGGAAAGATGCGTCAGACGGCATCCCACCCAGAAGCCGGAGAGATTGCCGATGAAACATGAGAGCAGCGTGATGCTCATGGAAATGCTGCTGTCGGAGAAATACTGCTGGACGATCTGCCCGTAATTCTGCGGCAGACTGCCCTCGCGCTGCATATCGATCACACGCAGCAGCATCGGCAGACCGAGCGTGAGCGCGGTGTGGACTGTTGCCGTCGTAAAGAAGCCGAACATCAGCGAGAGAAAAACGAGGCTGAACATTTTCCGGATCGACACCGCTTCCTCCGGTGACGGGATCAGCGGGAGCGCCGCATCCGGCTTGTCAATTTCGGGGAGAATGGCGCGGTAATCAGGGGAATATTCCGGTTCTTCAGTGGGGTTTCGGAACGGATCCGTCGGATCGACCGGTTTGATATCTGCTTGTAAGACAGCCATGCCGCGCCCCCTTATTTCAGCGTGACGATGGTCACGCCGTCTTCGCCTTCGCCGTAGACGCCGAGGCGGAATTCCTTGACCTGCTTCATTTTCCGCAGATGGTCATGGATGCCTCTGCGCAGAACGCCGGTGCCTTTGCCGTGAATGATGGTCACAGTATTCAGACCGGTGAGCAGTGCGCCCGCGATGAAGTTTTCGGTCATCATCACGCCCTCGTCGATGGTGCAGCCGCGGATATCAAGCTCCGATGCGGCAGACCGCACGCCGACGCCGCCCTTCTGGGAACGGACGCCTGTCATATGCGTCTTCTGCTTCGCCTGCTTTTCCTTCTGCTGTGTTTTCTGCAGTTCCAGGCGCACCTGATCGAGCGGAACTCTGGTTTTCATCATGCCGATCTGCACGGTCACGCCCTTGTTGTCCGGTTCAAGCAGCACAGTACCGCTCTGTCCCATCGAAACGACCGTCACGATATCGCCGGGTTTGAGCGGCCGCGGCAGAACGTAATTGCTCTGGGAATCGGTATCGGAATTTTCGTAGAGCCGGTCAACGGTCTGCTTGGTATGCGATTTTGCTGCCGCGATCTTCTCGGAGAAATCGGCTTTCTCCTTTTCTTTTTTCAGCTGGCGGAGCTCCTCCAGCAGTGCGTTCGATTCAGACACAGTCTGTTCGACGATTCTCCGCGCCTGTGCACGGATCTTCTGGAGCTCTTCCTCGCGCTTCTGTTCCAGCAGTTCCGCCTGTTCGCGGACTTCCTTTTCATGCTGTGCAGCGGATGCGCGGAGCCGTTCCAGTTCAGCGAGCGCTTTTTCATGCTCGGCGCGGCTGCGGTCAAGCTGTTCAACGGCGCGTTCAAAGCGCTGGTTTTCGGTGCTGACGAGCTGTTTTGCGTGTGCAATGACGTCATCCGGCATGCCGAGTGAACCGGCAATCGCAAATGCATTGGATTTTCCGGGCGAACCGATCACGATGCGGTAGGTGGGACGCAGTGTTTCGAGATCGAATTCGCAGGATGCGTTCTCCACATCGTCTGTTTCCAGTGCATAGCGTTTGAGCTCCTGATAATGCGTCGTGACGATCAGTTCTGCGCCCTGCATCCGCAGCCGTTCGATCATGGCAACGGCGAGTGCCGCGCCCTCAACGGGATCGGTGCCGGAGCCCAGCTCGTCGATCAGGACGAGCGTGCAGTCGTCTGCGTTTTTGAGGATATCAATATCCTGCAGTGTGTGCGCGGAGAACGTGGAGAGATTGTATTCGATGCTCTGCCGGTCGCCGATATCCACGAGGATTCGGTCGAAAACGGCAATCTGGCTGCCCTCTGCTGCCGGGATCATCAGTCCGCACATTGCCATTGCCGTGAGCAGACCGACTGTCTTCAGCGCGACGGTCTTACCGCCGGTGTTCGGGCCGGTGATGATGAGCGCGTGATAATCTCCGCCGAGATGCAGCGAGATCGGCACGACGGTTTTGGGATCAATCAGCGGATGCCGCGCTTTTTTCAGAATGAGCGAGCCATCCTCGGATATTTCCGGGATCATGCCCTGCTGCATTGTGCCGAGCGACGCCTTTGCGAAATAGAGGTTCAGTTCGGCTGCGATCTCATAGCCGGAGAGCATTGTTTCGGCGGCTTCACCGCAGGCAGCGCAGAGCTTTGCGATGATGCGGTCGGTCTCCTCGATCTCCTGTGTTTCGAGCAGACGGATATCGTTGTTTGCGTCGACGATCGCCATCGGCTCAATGAAATAGGTCTGTCCGGTCGCGGATGTATCGTGGATCAGACCGGCAACATCGCCGCGGTGCTCCGCTTTGACCGGGATCACATAGCGCCCGTCGCGGATCGTGACGATGGATTCCTGCAGATAGGTCTGCATCGCGGGGGATTTGATCATTTTTTCGAGCTTTTCACGCAGCTGAATGCCGGCTCTGGTGATCTTCCGGCGGATCGCGGCAAGCTCAGGGCTGGCGGCATCTGCGAGGCGCTCTTCGTTTTCGATGGAGCGTTCCAGCAGATCGGCAAGATAGGGATTTGGCTGGAGACGGGCAAACAGGTCGCTCAGCGTGGTATCCATGCCTTCACAGTGGCCGTACCAGTCCGCGAGCGAGGAAATCTGCCGCAGCAGACGTGCGATTTCCAGCAGTTCTTTGAGGGAGACTCTCGCGCCGGACTGTGTGTGCCGGACGGCGGCGCAGACATCCTGAAAGCTGTCGAACGCGGGGGTGCCGAACCGCAGCGAAAGCTGGAACGCATCCTCGGTCTGCTTCAGTGCATAGCGGACGCGCTCCGGATCGGTTTCCGGCGTCAGTGCGCGGGCGAGTGCCTTTGTTTTTTCGTTTGCGGCTTCATTCGCCAGCATTTCCAGAACCTTGTGCAGTTCCAGTGTGATATAATCAGAAGCAAGTGTACTCATAATCATTCTCTTTCTGTAAACGGCCGGTGATCGGAAATCGCCGTCCTTGTCAAAATCATTGTCATTATCGTATGCACCGGCATGGGATCCGGTGTTCTCATACAGTGGATTTTTCAGAAGAATCCACTTCTTATTATAGCACATTTGGGGCAGAATTGCAAGTGATACCGGGAAAGAATCGTATCGGTATGCCGCCTGAGAATTCTGACAGAACACTTGATTTTTTCGGGCATTCGTGTTATAATGAAATAGACCGTACAGGCAACAGAAAAAAGGATCAGAGATGAGAAAAGATAGAGGATATTGATTCTTACAGGGGTGATTCCATGAGACCGGAAGATTCGGCAGCACCGTCGAGAATATACAATATCGCTGTCATGGTGGCAGGAACAGACGAGGAGTATCAGAGCAGCGTGCTGAGCGGAATTGCGGAGGCTGCAAAGCTCTATGATCTCAATATTTCCGTGTTCGCATCCTTTGGCGGTGTGCTGGTCAGCGAACAGAATGACATCGGAGAATACAATATCTATTCCTTGATCGACTATGAGCATTTTGACGGAGCGATTCTTCTGACAAATACCATTTACAATACGGATGTGCGCAGAAGAATCTGCAGATCGGTGATCCATGCGGGGATTCCCGCGGTGATCCTTGACAGCGATGAGTATCCGGAATTTTATAATATCCGCATTGACAACAGCGTTGCGATGCGGCAGATCGTCGAGCATGTGATCGAAAAGCACAATGCAAAGATCATCAATTTCATCTCCGGCCCGCTGGATAATCCGGAGGCGGCAGCGCGGTATCAGACATTTCTGGATGTGACTGCTGAACACGGCATTTCCGTTGATCCGGAGCGTATCTATTTCGGCACGTTCCGGCCGATTGACGGCATGCGTGCAGTGGATGCACTGCTGCGGAGCGGAAAGCCGCTGCCCGATGCGATCATTGCTGCAAACGATGCGATGGCGCTGGAAGCAGTCAGTGTTTTGACGGACAACGGGATCCGCGTGCCGGAGGATGTGATCGTTACCGGCTTTGACTGGACCTATTTTGCGCAGCACCACAATCCTTCGCTGACTTCGGTCTCGCGTCCGCTGGATGCTGCCGGAAGAGCCGCATGCGAGCTGCTTGCACGCATTTTCCGCGGAGAGCAGTGTGAAAAAACGGTATCGCTCAATGCTGCGCCGGTTTATGTGGAAAGCTGCGGCTGCCGCACGGCGAATGATGTCGATATGCGCAGCTATAAGACGATGACCTATGAGCAGATCCAGCGGTTCCGTTCGGGAACCTCGCTGCTTTCGCGCATGACGGCGGCTTTGTCCGTCAACGAAACGCCGGAGGACAGCATCCGGATCATTTCGCAGTATCTTTATGAGATCAACTGCGAACAGTGCTGTATCTGTCTCTGCGACAACTGGGAGAACGCATTCCAGGAGAGCGGCGAGCAGCACAAGGAGAACTGCCGGATCTACGGCTACACTGAGACGATGTCTGCACCGCTGGTCTGGAATCACGGGGATATGCAGCGCGTGGATGCGTTTCCGAGCAGGCAGATGTATCCCGTTCCGTTCAAAGAGGGCGGCAACATCAGCTACTTCTTCCCGATGCATTTCCGGGAGCGCTGCCTCGGCTACTATATTTTCACGAATACGGAATTTCCGACCAAGAGCATGCTCTGCCATCTGCTCATGATCAATATCAGCCATTCCTTTGAAAATATCCGGAAGCTGCAGAATCTTGACCATGCGATCCGGGAGCTCGACCGGCTTTACGTCATTGATCCGCTGTGCGGGATCTATAACCGCACGGGATTTCTGCGCAAGGCGGATGACCTGTTCCGTGAAAGCTGTGCAAAGCATGAGAATATCATGATCTCGTTCATTGATATGGACGGTCTGAAGCTGGTCAACGATAATTACGGGCATGACGAGGGCGATTTTGCGCTGCGCCGGCTTGCGGCTGCGATCCGCGAAAACTGCACGGGAAATCAGATCTGTGCGCGGTTCGGCGGTGATGAATTCATCGCGATCGGCACCGGCTTCTCGCAGGAGGATGCCGATGATTTCGAGGCGCGCTTCACCAGCAGCATGGAACAGGCGGACAAGGAACTCAACAAGCCCTACAAGCTGTCTGCCAGCATCGGTACGTTCCTGACAGAGGCGTCACCGGAGATGAAGCTGTTCACGCTGATCTCACAGGCGGACAAGATCATGTATGAGCGGAAGAAGCTGAAGCATTCTTCACGGTATCTCGGATAAAATCGGATATATACACTCGGCTCGCGGTGATGACCGGTACGGTGATCACATATGCGAGCCGGGTGTTTTTATTCTTTATCTTTTTTCATAGCGGATCCAGTGGTAATATGCGCTGAAGCATTCGGGATGTGCGAGAAAGAACTGCGCCATGTCCGCTGTGATATCAACGCACCACGGGTACTGATCTGCCATGCAGGAGCGTGCGTGCATCGGGGCTTCGAGGTCGTATTCCTCGCCGGCGGGCTGATAGTCCCGCGTGATGATGTAATTCTTCCCCTCTGCAACAAAAATATGGCCGCACCGCATCAGTGCTTTTTCGCGCCATGCGGCATCATAGACAACAGGTTCTCCGTCTGCGAGCTTCGCTACATACTGCTGGCGCTGTTCCTCCGAACCGGCTTTTTCACGCATTTCTGCTTCCGTTCCGCCAAGGAATCTGAAAACGAGTTTATCGCCGTAGCTGTGCCGCACAGCGGTGCTGATGTAATAGGTGTTCTGCTCTGTCGGATGGATTCTGCGTACCAGCATGCATTCACCGGCATAGGCGAGGATTTCGCCGCCGCTGGATTCGATCAATGCTTTCAGGCTGCTGTCCATTCCGTTCACCCCGTTTCTTTCAGCTCTTCACGGATGCGCATGAGGATCTTGCCGAGCAGATTTCTGCCCTTACCGCCGACCATGCCCCATGTGCGGTCGCCCCAGTCGTTGCCCTCGATCAGTTCTTCTCTGCCGGTGTTCAGCAGCTTCTGTGCAAGATCGGGGTGCTGTGTGAATTTCGCTTTGCAGATCTGATACATGAGCTCCTCTTTGATGTCCTCCCAGTCCTTCCGCAGATCGACCTTTCGTCCGGCATGCTTCGCGGCAGACGGATCCATCGCGGTGAAGCGCTGTTTCACGGCATCGTCGAGCGTTTTCTGCGCCTGGAATGCTGCTTCGTTGCTCGGGTAGGTGATGCCGTCAAAGGTGACAGGACATTCGTAGAAATTGCTGAGAAAATAAAATTCATCACGAAACGAATCAATCATGCTATTCCTCCGTTCAAAGAAGTATCAGCAGATATAATGAGATGTGCGCCAGCCGTATTCCGCAAGGATCGTGAGCGCGTCCTCCTTTTTGAGCACGTTTTCGACTTTTTTGATCGCAGCCATTGCCGCAAATGCATATGCCATCGGGCGCTCATGCGGGAAACGTGTGAAAGTCGCAAACATCTTGTCGAATTTGTGGTCGAAAATATCGACGATGCCCTTCGGGGAGATGCCAATTTGCTTGTTGAAGGGTGTTTCCCAGTATTTTTCGGTGCCGGCAGCAGATGCACAGGCGGAAGAGATCGGCTTGAGCTTTTCGACAGGACTTTCCGAGGACTGCGCCGCAGTCATGTAGAATCCGGAGAATTCATTGCCGGCAAAATCGCCGAAGAGGTTCTTTTCGCCTGTTTTTGTTTCCGCGATCAGAATACCGAGCACTTCCCAGATCTGCTTGTCTTCAAATCTGCCGAGTGTCTGCATGATCGCACGCTGGAGTTCATGACCGCCCATTGCGCCGATGACTGCCATCAGGCTTTCGGCATGTACGCGCCCGTCCTGACTGAGCCAGCGGATCAGGTTTTCGAGGAGATCCTGCCCCGCCATCTGCATGCCGATGTTCGAATCGCGCAGACGCTGCTCGTCGACATGCATTGCGATATTCCGCAACTGTTCGGCGTCCTGTCCGTCAAACGCGGGAATTTCCTCCGGCTTGCGTGCCGGAACGGTGTAGTCCTTCACACGGCTCGGGGAATAGAGCTTCATAAATTCGGTGTAGAGTGCCTGATTATCCATAGTGATACCTCATTATTCGTTGGTTTTGTTTTTCTTTGAGAGTTTATTCCAGTTCGCCCAGCCGACGAAGGCTTCGATCAGGTAGATCGACTTTTTTGTTACGTAGACCGGATCCCGCTTCAGTGCGTACTGCGCGACAGCGATCACATCTGTGATGAGCCACCAGTTATACTGCTCTTTGTAGCGCAGGGCTTCCAGGATGCTTGCCGTGATGCCGATTGCGAAAATCGCAGAATCGAGCCACTGCATCACAGTGACATTCCAGCCGAACTGTTTTGCAAATTTCATCCACGTATTGCCGGCGAATGCGGAGAGCGCATAGAAAACGAGTACAGTCAGCGCGATGATGACTGCGGCGACGATGACATGCTGTGCCGGCGTGAGCTTCTTGGACTTTGCAAGCAGCTTGTCGTCGTCATCCTTGTGCTGGTACCATTTGATCCAGGAGATAATGTTCAGCGGGAAATAGACCACAGCTTCCAGCCAGAATGTCGCCCAGATGCCGAAATAGAAGAGATAGATCATAAAAACGGTCGTGTTGACCATCGCAAACGGGAAATTCATGCGGTTTGCCTTTGCAGTGAAGAAAACGCAGAGGATGCCGCAGAGTCCGGAGATAAAATTGATGACTGCCAGCCACTGCGGGGTGTCCTCCTGCGGGAAAATGGCGTAATAGATCGAGATCCCGAGCATGATGATGCACATGACGATCTCATACCATTTGAGGGAGAGAAACGCCTGCGCGATCTTCTGAACCGCGTTCGGTTCGGCGCTCTTCTGCGGCAGTCTGACTGCCTGTGCGTTCTGATTCATACCATCCATTGCTTCTGTTCCTCCAGTTCCTGCATGGCGCGGATGAGTGTCCCGCTGATGGGATACGTTCTGCGCTCCGCGTCCACGATAATATGCGTTGCTTCCGGATAGGCACGGGCAAAATATGCGCCGTAGGAGGGCTCGCTGGAATACACATAATCCATATGCGGGACAAAGTGCCGCACAAGCGGTGTTTCCGCGTCCCAGTCCTCCGTGCCGTCCGGCAGCTTCAGTTCGGTGACATCGACGATATGGCATTCCACATTCGGATAGAGTGCGCAGACACGTTCCAGCTGTTTGCGGCGGGATGCAATGCTGACAATGGGGGAGGGATCTGTTTTACGGATCAGCATTTCATCATTCCCGCCGACAAACATGATCACGGTCACATGATCGCACTGTTTCGCAGCGGTGTCAATACAGTAAAGATGTCCTTTGTGCATCGGCATGATCTTGCCGCCGTAAAAACCGTAGATCATGGCGTAATCCTCAGATGACTTCGATCTGGCACATTTTCATGGCTTCCAGGGCGGTCTTGTGGCTTGCCGGTGTCACGCCTGCACAGCAGTTTGCAATTACCTTTACGGTTGTTTCAGGGAATGCAGCCTTCACGATCATCGCATTGCTGATGACACAGATATCCGTGCAGACACCGATCAGCGTGATTTCCTCGGGTGCTTCGCCGATCACCTGCGGGAGATTCACGGCGCCGAACGTTCCTTTTTCAAGCAGCGTGCAGTCCGTGCCGAGTGCGGTTTTGATTTCCGGGCAAAGGTGCCAGCCGTCATTCGGCTTGATGCAGTGCGGAACAGGGAGCTTTCTGCCTTCCTGCGTGTTCATGTAATCCTCTGTGTGCGTGTCGAGCGTTGCGATCACGAGACCCTTCGGATTTTCGCGGCGAAATGTGCGGATCGCCTCCGCGACCGGTCCGATCACGGCTGCACATTCTGCGTTGCCGAGGACGCCGGTGGTGAAATCTTTCTGCATATCAATAACGATCAGAGCTTTCATAATAGTTACCTCCCATATTTGAATTGATTGATTTCGGTTTGCAGATTTGCGAGAAATCTGCCTGCATGTGCGCCGTCCATCTGTGTATGATGAAACTGAAACGAAATGGGCAGACGGTACCGGCACAGTGTTTTGCGGTATTTTCCCCAGATGAGAAACGGATTGTTGAACATGCCGGTATAAAGCGAAACAGCACCGTCCAGTTCGGTTTCCGTGACTGCCGATGTGCCGATCACCATGCAGGATGCCGACAGATCGGCGTCTGTGCAGGTCTGTGAACAATGTGCGGTGCTTCTGAGATACCGACGGTTGAAGATTTTCAGATCGTCTGAAAAGCGGATATCGCAGGAATTGATGCCGTTTTTGCAGTTTTTCACGATGCAGTTCACTGCAAGGCTGTCATACTGTATGAGCTTTTCGCCGACCGGCAGAATGAAAAATTCTTTCACGCTGACGGCTGCTTTTCCGATGCAGTAATTCATCAGCATATTGAATTTCAGATGATGCTTGTGGCTGAACCGAACAAGCGGCGTTACATCAAAAGTCTTGATCAGTGTGATCATCGGATTGGGTGCGTGCATCCAGAGCCGGAATGCCTGTTCTCTGTCGGTATCCTTCGGATTGATCTCTGCTGTCATCTGTTCTGATCCTCCTCCCGTTTGCGCATGTAGAGCATGGATGCCCGATGTGCAGCGGTTTTGTCGTATTCACCTGTCTCGGTGAGCTTCGGAAGGATCTTTTTGCGGAAATTCTGCGGGGAAGTGTGCGTTCCGAGAATGGATTCATAGGGCTGCTGGAGATCGGAAACGGCGAATTTTTCCGGCATCAGATCGAAGATGAGATCGTGATGCAGCACCTCGTCCCGCAGACGGAGAAATGCATCGCGGATGATCTGTGCGTGGTCGAAGGCAAGGTCAGAGGGCTGTGCGGTGCCGTTTTCATAATGCAGCGTGACAGTGTCGCCGACGGTGATCGTTTCGCTGCTGCCTTCGGATTCATACGAGAAATTGAGCCACTCCGCGCCCGCCGCATCGGATTGTGCATCCGTGGAGAGCAGAACGGTTCTTGTGAGTGCGAGAAACGCTGCGGAGATGATCCAGCCGCGCGGATCGCGGTCAACGGCGCTGTACACCTTCAGCGGGATGAGCTTCGGTTCCTGCACGCCGGATTCCTCGCGGAGCTCGCGCACGGCAGTCTGCTCAATGGTTTCGCCCTTGCGGAGAAAGCCGCCGGGAAGAGAATACTGCCCTTTGAACGGTTCCTCACCGCGCCGGATCAGCAGGATTTTGAGGGTGCGCTGCGCGAGGGAGTACTTTGATTCCGGCGGCGCGGTGTCTATGCCGAATACGACGGCATCTGCAGCAACGGACGGCCGGTCAAACGCTTCGATCGTATACATCGTGACCTCCTTTCTGTTAGTAACAAGTAGTTTGTAACTTCTTGTTGATAACATAATAGCACATTCCGGATCAATTGTCAAGCGGTATTTTTCGATTTGTGATACATCATAAAACTGCATATAAATTGGATGCTGCAATTGTAATAATATACAGAATAATCCGGATGCACCTGCATATACTAAGCCCGACAGGAGGGATCATATGCAGTTTTCAGATAGTATTACCATGCAGCATCTCATGCAGACCTTTGCAGGGGAATGTCAGTCTCACACACGCTATCTGCTTGCGGCGAAGCAGGCAGATCAGCAGCAGTTGCCAGTGATCCGGCAGGTGTTTGAATTCACCGCAAAGCAGGAGCTCACGCATGCACAGCTTGTTATGCAGCTTTTGACGCAGAACGGCGTCACCCGTCTGCATGTGCAGGCGGATTATCCGCTGGATCCGGGCGATCCGGCGTCGGCGCTTGCGGCAGCGCGGGATCATGAATACGAGCAGGCGAATACGATCTATCCGGCGTTTGCGGATGCGGCGGCAAAGGAGGGCTTCACACAGGAGGCTGCGCTGTTCCGGCAGCTTGCGGAGATCGAGCGCGGACATGCCGAACGTTTTGCACGGTTTGCGGATCTGATGCAGAACGGTGCACTGTTCCGTGAACAGGTGCAGACGATGTGGCTCTGTATGAACTGCGGCCATCTGCATTTCGGGACAGAGCCGCCGGTCAGCTGTCCGGTCTGCGGGGCAGTGCAGGGCTTTGCCGTGCGCGGTGCGGAACCTCCGCAGAGAGCTGTTTCCGCATAAACAGAAGTCCCGCCGGAAAGCAGCGATTCCGGCGGGGCGATTCATATATGTCAGTCCATCGGCTGGAGGATGCGTTCGAGCTCGGCAAGCAGGAGCGTGTGTTCGCGGCGTGTGCCGGCGCAGATGCGCAGACCGTCCGGGAAACAGCGCACCGCAATGCCGGCGCGGAGCAGACCTTCATAGATCTCCTTCGCATATTTCGTCTTCAGAAAGATGAAATTCGTGCGCGGCGGATAGACTGTGTCGAGCAGATCGGGATATTCGCGGACGAGCTCATTGACTGCGGAATAGAGCCGCTGCGTCTGGACGATGATCTCATCGCGGCAGTGCTGGAGGATGGACTGTTCGCGCAGAACGGTCGCGCAGACGGTCTGGGAGAGCGCATCGCAGTTGTAAGGCGATTTTGCTGCACGGAGCAGACCGGTCTTGTAGGAATCCATAACAGCAAAGCCCATTCTCGCCGCCGCAAGACCGATCGCCTTGGAGCATGTGCGCAGAACGATCAGATTGTCGTATTTCGCAACGAGGTCGAGCACGGATTCATCCCAGAAATCCATATAGGCTTCATCCACGATGATCATGCAGTCCGGCGCAGATTCGATCAGCCGGATGACTTCCGCACGCGGCAGACCGAGCGACGTCGGGTTGCAGGGATTGGAGAAGACTACGGCGTTCGCTTTCTGTGCGGCTGCAATGAGCGCATCAACGTCGATCTGCAGGTTCTCCTGCTTTTTCAGCGTGACGACATTGAGCTCTGCGAGCTTTGCGTAGAAACCGTACATCGAGAAATCCGGCGAGACCGTCACGAGTGTATCGCCGCTCTGGAAGAAGCAGTTGAGCAGGAGCGTGATGATTTCATCGGAACCGTTGCCCGCGGTGACGCAGTCGGTCGGAACGTGATAATACGAGCAGAACGCCGTCACCACGTTCATTGCGAGCGGATCGGGGTAGCGGTTGAAGCTGACCTGCTCGATCTGGTCTGCGAGCTTTGCTTTCAGCACGGTCGGGATATCGAAATAGGATTCATTTGCATCGAGACGAACGGCATAATTGCCGGTGATCGGATCATACGCCTTGAGGCTGGTAAGTTTTTCGGGCAGTTTCATTATGCTTCCTCCTCAAAGCGCACGGCGATCGCGTTGGCGTGTGCGGTCAGACCTTCCTTTTTCGCAACGAGGATGATGTCGTCCTTTGCGCCGCGGAGCGCATCCTCTGTATAATAGATATAGCTGGAACGCTTGACAAAGCTGTAAACGGAGAGCGGCGAGAAGAACCGTGCAGTGCCGGAGGTTGGGAGAACGTGGTTCGGTCCTGCGTAATAGTCGCCGAGCGGTTCGGATGCATAGGAGCCGAGGAATACGGAACCGGCGTTATCGAGCTTGCCGATGTATTCAAGCGGGTTCTCCATGAGGACTTCGAGGTGCTCCGGAGCGATCTCGTTTGCAATTTCCGTTGCCTGTTCCGCAGTATCGCAGATCAGGATCGCGCCGTAATTGTCGAGCGAGGACTGGATGATTTCCTTGCGCTCAAGGTAAGCCATCTGGCGTTCGATCTCTGCGAGCGTTTCCTTTACAACGCGCTCGGAGGTGGTCACGAGGATCGCGGATGCAATTTTATCGTGCTCAGCCTGGGACATCAGGTCAGCGGCGACAAATTTCGGGTTTGCGGTATCGTCTGCCATCACGAGAATCTCGCTCGGGCCTGCGACCATGTCGATATCCACAACGCCGTACAGAAGGCGCTTTGCGGTTGCCACGAAGATATTGCCGGGACCGACGATCTTGTCAACGCGCGGGATGGATTCGGTGCCGTAACCGAGGGCAGCGATTGCCTGCGCGCCGCCCATCAGGAACACTCTGTCGACGCCGCAGAGAGATGCAGCCACGAGGATATCCGGATTCGGCTTGCCGTTTTTGGCGGGCGGTGTCACCATGATCAGTTCCTTGACGCCGGCGATTTTTGCGGGGATCGCGTTCATCAGCACAGAGGACGGATATGCCGCTGTGCCGCCCGGAACATACAGACCGACGCGCTCCAGACCGCGCAGTCTCTGACCGAGGATCACGCCGTCCGGTCTGGCATTCGTAAAGCCCTGTTCCTTCTGGCGGTTGTGGAAATCGGAGATATTCTCGATCGCGTTCAGCAGAGCCTCCACAAATTTCGGATCGGCAGCTTCCAGCGCATCGGAAATTGTATCGTGATCGACTTCAAACACATCGGGGCATTTGCCGTCAAATTTTTCTGTGTATGCGCGGACAGCAGCGTCGCCCTTGGTGCGGACATCTTCAAGAATGGTTGTGACGGTCTCAACGACCTTGGGGTCGGGTGCGGCGGCGCGGGAACGCAGTGCATCGAAGAATGCGAGTTCGTCTTTGCCGTTGCAGCGGATGGTCTGCATCATAGTTTCTTCCTCCGTTATGTTAAATTTTGATCAATATATGCATTTACGCAGTTCCAGAATACCGTGTAATCATCTTCATTGAGGAACGCAAGCCGCGGATAGATCGCGGACATGGCGGCATAGTCCGAAGAATCATGCACCATGGAAAGCAGCTCGGCTTCCTTGGTGATGCCGCAGCGTCTGAGAGCCTCGATTTCCGGGGTGTATTCCCGGTTTTCCATGCCCTCCGAGGACATCTCCGTGTCGTAATCAAGAATGGTGATGACATCGCGGATCCACTGCGGATAACTGTCCAGAACATCGCGGATTTCCGGATGCTTCCGGATCTCGCCCATTGCCTGCAAAAAATCATGGGCAGTCAGATGCTTTTGGAGTGCTTCATCAATCAGATTCATTGTGCTTTCTCCGCGAAATAGACTTCAATCTTGGAGATCAGTGCTTCCAGTTCGGTCTGGCGCAGCTTCATGCTCACGGTGTTGGCGATGAGCCGTGCGGAAATGCTGCACACATCCTCAAATACTTCAAGTCCGTTTTCTTTGAGCGTTGTGCCGGTTTCGACGATATCCACGATGCCGTCGCTGAGCTCCAGCAGCGGTGCAAGCTCCACGGAGCCTTCGATCTTCACGATATCCACATCCATGCCCTTTGCTTCAAAGAATCTGCGTGTGACATTGGGATATTTGGAAGCGATGGTTTTCACGCCGTAGCCGCTGTAAAAATTGGTTCCCTTCTTGACGGCGAGTGCAAATTTGCAGCGCCCGAATCCGAGATCGAGCAGCTCGTAGAATTTGCCCTGCATTTCCAGAATCGTATCCTTGCCGACGACGCCGAGATCGCAGACGCCGTGTTCGACATAGGTGATGACATCGTTTGCTTTTGCGAGCACTACTTCAATGCTGCCGTCGCCGACCGGAAGAATGAGCTTTCTGCCCTTTTCACGGACGGCGGTGCAGTCGAGTCCCAGTTCTTCAAAGAGACCGACGGTATCTTTTTCCAGTCTGCCTTTGGTCAGTGCAATGCGAATCGGTCTCATATTATGCATCCTTTCCGGCTTCTGCCTGTATCTGTGCTTTGGAAACGGTGATCGGCAGCACACTTTCAATGCCGTGTGCGGCAGCATATGCATGGGCTTCCGCCTGTGTTTCAGAGAGCGAATGCTCCACGATCAGTCCCTTTGCACGGAGCGATTCTGCCGCAGAAACGGCGTCTGCCTCACATCCCTTTGCCGCCCAGATCAGCACATTGCTGACCGGCAGTTCGGCTGCGGGTGTATCGCCCTTGCTCAGCACCTTGACTACAGCGTCGATATTGACGCCGAAGCCGGTCGCGGGAACATTGTAATCGAATTCGGAGATCAGGCTGTCATATCTTCCGCCGGAGAGGACTTCCTCGCCGTAGCCGGAGAGATAACCGCGCAGGATCATGCCGGTGTAATAATCGGTGCGGTGCATCATACCGAGATCGACCGTGACATGCTCTTTGCCCGCAAACTGTGTAACAGCCTTCCAGAGATCGTGCAGATCACTGAGGATCGCCGCAACAGTTTCGCAGGAGCAGAGCGATGCAGCCTTCTCAAAGACCTCCTCTCCGCCGAACAGACGGGGGAGTCTCCGCAGAACGGAAACGGTCTCATTCTGCTCCAGTGTGTCGAGCAGATCGTTCAGCGCGGGATAATTCTTGGATTCCATCAGCTCGCGGATCTCATCCTTGACAGTTTCGGATGCGGAAAGCTGTCCGATCAGCGTGCGGAACAGCGCCGCGTTGCCAAGCTCCAGCTTGTATTCCGGATCACAGGAGCGCAGCACATCGACTGCCGCCGCAATAACTTCGATATCTGCCATGCGCGAATCCGAACCGATCAGCTCAATGCCGGACTGGGAGATTTCGTCGTCTCTGCCCTTAAGTGACGGGGAGACCATGTAGATCGTCTGATTGTAGCAGAGGCGCAGCGGCAGCTTTGCATCGCGGAGTCTGGTAGCGCAGACTCTTGCGATCGGCACGGTGTTGTCCGGACGGAGCACCATCAGTCTGCCCTTTGCGTCAGTCAGCTTGTACATCTTTTCCTGCTGAAAAGGCTGTGCGTCGCGGTTGAACACATCGTAAAATTCCAGTGTCGGCGTAATGATCTCGCTGTATCCGCGTGCGGTGAACAGTCCGTGCAGACGGTTTTCGATCTGCCGGCGAAGCGTGCATTCGGCAAACAGGGCATCTCTTGTGCCTTCCGGCGTGATGCGGTCAAATTTGTTCATAGCGGGTTCTCCTTTAAAATTTGTGCATATGCTTTTTCCCAGTCTCTCTGGGGATCGTTCAGAATGATCTTGTCGACCGGCAGTTCAGAAAGGATCTGAAGCTCACGCTTCTGCCGTTCCTGCAGTGCAGCGAAGTAGCCCTCGGTTCCGGACAGGTTATGGCGTTTTCCGTATGCGCCGGAGCAGTGATACCGGATCACGCTGCGCATCCAGTCGTCGCCGCGTTTGCGGGAATTCCGCATCACAGTCGCTTCCGGATCGCTGCATTTCAGATAGACAATCAGCGGATCCAGCGGACGGATGATCTCGCAGATCTCGTTGATATATGCCGCAGATTCGTCGATATCATGGTTAAAGCGCATCATGGTCTCGCACATGGGATTCTGCAGTAAAACACAGTTGAAAACATACCGGTCATCCGGTTGGCATGATGCGGCAAACTGTCTCCATTTTTCAAGCATGACCGGACGCTCTTTCTCCCACGGCAGACCGTCGTAGATCTTGAACGGGAGGAGCATTTCAATCAGCGGATCATTCTCAAATTTTGCAAGCGGAACAACGGCGCCGTCGAGGACGGGCTCCGCATCGGAGAGGATCTCTCTGATGAATTCATGCGAGAACGAATGACAGTCGCGCTCGGTCACATATGCGTGAAACTCGTAGTCGGCGGGATGGTTCCGGGTGCCTTCATCTACATTTTTATAATGCAGTGCATCTGCGATAAATTGTGCGGTTGTGCTTTTGCCGGAGCAGGGAAGCCCTTCCACAATAATCAGTTTATGCATAGAACTCCTTTCGGCTGGCTCACTTTAGCTTGCTAACATGATAACACATTATCACAAAAAAGTCAAGGGACTGACGGTGCGGCGGGGGATTTTTTGGAGATGATGATAATGGGCAGACAAAATCTGGAATAGATTTGGCGGAATTGCCGGACGACAGAATGGACAGGTAAAAAACGCAGTATCATTCTGTTATCGTTCGAAATTGTAAACCTTTTGTAAATTATTATCAACATCTATTGCAATTTTAGAATTTATGCTGTATATTAAATATATGAAAATGCCGGCGGTGAAGGGTCAGTTTTTCTGAAAGGAGATGGTTTTATTGAAAAACACAATGATGAAAATGGGTGCAGGGGTTTTCAGTGTTCTCTTGATGTCGCTTTGCTGCGACTGGAAAGCGTTTGCTGAGAATGCGAATACGGACGGAACTGCATCGCCCGGACTGGTGATCAATGAAGTATGCTCTTCCAATAAACACT
Organism: Oscillospiraceae bacterium; assembly: GCA_017550355.1. Lineage (GTDB taxonomy): Bacteria > Bacillota > Clostridia > Oscillospirales > Ruminococcaceae > Firm-04. The sequence goes on from JAFZPL010000011.1 coordinate 46,814, forward strand.
CGCTGCAGGATGCGAGCGGAAAAAGCCCGGACTGGATCGAACTGTACAATTGCAGCGAACAGCCGATTGCACTCAGCGGAATCGGTCTGTCAGACGGGAAGAAGAATCCGTATAAGTACGTATTCCCCGAAGATATGGTTCTCCAGCCGAATGCATATCTGATTGTATTCTGTGACGGGACGGATCAGCACGGTGCGGAGGAACACGCAAATTTCAAGCTCAGTGCTGACGGTGAGAAAGTCTATCTGACAGCACCGGACGGAACACAGCTCGATATGATGGAGATTCCGCCGCTGGAAAGGGATATGGCTTACGGCAGATGTCCGGACGGTTCGGATCATTTTGCCCGGATGGATCCGTCGCCCCAAAAGGCAAATGAACCGGAGAAAATCCGTGCCTATGTGAATGAACCGGCATTTTCGGCGGCAGGCGGTTTTTATGATTCCGAATTTGAGCTGACGCTGTCCGCTGATGAGAACAGCACGATCCTTTATACGCTGGACGGTTCCGATCCCCGGACATCTGAAACAGCCGTTGCGTATCAGGAGGCAATCCGGATCTATGACAATACCGGCGAACCGAATGTTTTGGCTGCAATCAAAAACATTTCACTGCAAACATATAATGCGCCGAAAAATCCTGTGGACAAAGGCATCGTGGTGCGTGCAGTCTGCAAGGAAAGCGACGGATTATTCAGCAGAGTCGTGACCAATAATTATTTTGTCGGAAAAACCGCATCGTATTATACGGATATGAAAGTATTGGCAATTGCAACAGACAGCGGCAACCTGTTTGACAATGAAACGGGAATCTATGTTGTCGGCAGCCAGTATGAAGCATGGAAGAACAGTGCTGCATATGATTCTTCCCTGAAAAGTGCAAACCCCGCAAATCCGACGAATTATAATATGGGCGGCAGAGAATGGGAACGCCCGTGCAATATTCAGGTGTTTGAGCAGGGAGAAGCGCGTTTTGTTGAAGATGTCGGTATGCGTATTTCCGGAAACTGGTCAACGGTCTATCCGCAGAAAAGCCTGACGCTCTATGCGCGGAATGAATACGGTGCAAATGAAATGAAGTATGATTTCTTTGACGGAAAAGCAGTGGATGTGAACGGCAAGGTCATAGACAGATTTAAGAAAGTCACGCTTCGCAACGGCGGCAATGACTATGAGAATACGAAATTCAAGGATGACCTGAACCAGGAGCTTGCAGAAGGCTTGCATTTCGGAAAACAGACAAAGGAAAACTATATCGTTTTCATTGACGGTGAGTTCTGGGGCTATTATTGCTTGCAGGAAAAACTGGACGAAAACTATATTGAATCGCATTATAATATTGATTCTAAAGATGTTACCCTGATGAAGTACGGCAATTTTGAAACCGGTTCGGAAACGCTGTATGAGGAGTATGTGCAGTTCTGGAACTGGGCGATGTCTGCGGATATGTCGGACAATGCGAATTATCAGCGTGTTTGTGACACGATTGATATTTCCGATCTGATCGATTTCATGTCCTTTGAGGCATATATTATTAACCGTGATTGTCTGATCAAGCCCAATAACTGGATCATGTGGCGGGCAAGCGAAACAACTGCAGACAATCCTTATGCAGACGGAAAATGGAGACTGCTGGCTTATGATACGGAACAATCGTGCGGCTACAGTTCGACGTATTCTGCTTCCTATGATATTCTCCAGCATATGGATAAATCCAAAAAGATCGAAAGCATCAGCTCGCTGTTTTACAGTGTGATGAACAATGCAAAATTCCGAAGTGCATTCTATCAGCGTTTTCGGGAAATCGCTTCTACAAATTTCGATACGGAAACAGTACTGTCCGTCATAGACAAATATGATACAAATGTGAAAGAGGCAGCGATCGCCACATTTAAGAGATTTGGATCAAATTCCAATTTTGAGAAGAAAACGGATGTGATCCGGGATTTCTACCGTGCACGCGGCGCATATGCACTGGAACAGCTGGATTCGTTTTACGCAAAATACCCGTATACCCCCGGTGACCTGAACAGTGACGGCATTATCAATCTGAAAGATGTGGTACTGCTCCGCCGGATGATTGCGGGCGGCTGGAATGTAGATGTATATGCAAAAATCGCAGATTTCACCGGAGACAGCAATGTGAATCTCAAAGACGTTGTAGCACTCCGGAAAGCGATTGCAAACAGCGAAGTATAAAAAGGACACGGACAGGTGTTTTTGCACCTGTCCGTGTTTTGTATCAGAAAAGAGAGAGCTGATTGGATTTCGGGAGATCGCCGAGTGCGCCGATTTTGTCCAGCAGTTCAATGGTCGTCTTGGATGCGCCGCTTTGCTCCTGAAATTCCGCCACGGAGATATAGTCGCCGTGCTGTGCGGTCTCATAGAGTGCTTCCGCTGCCTTTTTGCCGATGCCGCCGAGCGCACCGAACGGGATGCGGATCTTTCCGTCTTCCACCTTGTAGTCGTTTGCCAGGGATTTTTTGAGGTCAATCGGCAGGAATTCGATGCCGCGTGCCATTGCTTCATTGACCACGCGCAGGATTTCGTAAAGGTCGGTTTCCTTCTTGGAACGATCGAGTCCCTTCTGGTCCAACTCCATGAGTCTGCTGCGGACGGCATTTCTGCCCGCGATTGCAAGCTCCGCGTCAAAATCGCCGCCGCGCACCGAGAAATAGCAGGCATAGTATTCCAGCGGACGGTAAAGCTTGAACCATCCGAGCTTGATGGATGCCGTGACATATGCCGCTGCGTGCGCTTTCGGGAACATGTACTTGATTTTCAGGCAGGAGTCAATATACCACTGCGGGACGCCGTGGTCAAGCAGCATCTGCGGAATCTCCGGCTCGTCTTTCAGGAAGAGCTTCGGCGCCTTGCCTTTTCGGGTGTTCTCCATGATCTTGAACGCCATCGCCGGTTCGACATTATGATAGAGCAGATAGGTCATGATGCTGTCACGGGTACCGATCACATCGGAAATGGTGCAGGTACCGTTGTCGATCAGGTCTTCCGCGTTCGTTTTCCACACATCTGTGCCGTGCGACAGACCGGAAATCTGCAAAAAGTCCGAGAACAGGCGCGGTTTTGCCTTGACAAGCATGCCGATCGTGAAATGCGTGCCCATTTCCGGCAGCGTGAGAGAACCGGTCTCGCACATGATATCCTCTTTGGTCACACCCATGACCGTGCAGTCCGTACACATCTGGAAGACCTTCGGATCGGTCGTCGGGACATCGGCGATCTTCATGCCGGTCATATCCTCAAGATGCTTGTAGAGCGTCGGGACAACGTGGCCGAGTTCATCGAGCTTCAGGATGGTGTCGTGCAGACTGTTGAAGTCGAAGTGCGTGGTGATGATGATGCCGTCGTCGTCATCTTCGGAGGGTTCACCCGGCTGCTGTACCGGTGTGAAGTCGAAAATATCGAAATCTTCCGGGATAACGACCATGCCGCCCGGATGCTGACCGGTGGTTTTCTTGACACCGACACAGCCTTCCACCAGACGGTTCATCTCGCTGTTGTTGACCGTGATGCCCATATCTTCAAGGTAATGCTTGACATAGCCGTAAGCGATCTTGTCCTTGACACCGGAAATCGTTCCTGCCTTGAACACGTTCGCTCTGCCGAACAGCTCTTCGGTGTAGCGGTGAGAGGAGCTGTGGAATTCGTTGGAGAAATTCTGGTCGATATCAGGCGCCTTTTCGCCGTGGAATCCGAGGAATGTTTCGAATGGGATATCGTGGCCGTCTCTGTGCATGGAGATGCCGCAGTTCGGACACATTTTTTCGGGCAGGTCAAAGCCGGAACCGACAGAACCGTCCGTGATAAATTCGGAGTGCTTGCACTGCGGGCAGACATAGTGCGGCATCAGCGGATTGACCTCGGAGATGCCCGCCATCGACGCGACGAATGACGAGCCGACCGATCCTCTGGAACCGACCATATAGCCGTGTGCTTCGGAGTTTGCAACCAGCTTCTGTGCAATCATGTAGAGCACGGAGAAGCCGTTTTTGATGATGGATGAGAGCTCGCGTTCAAGCCGCTTTTCCACGATCTCCGGCAGCGGATCGCCGTAGATGCTCTTGGCGCGTTCATGTGTGATGCGCACCAGATCTTCTTCTGCGCCGGGGATGGACGGCGTGAACGTACCTTTCGGGATCGCATGGCAGCGGTCGATCTTGTCCGCGATCATGTTGGTGTTGGTGACGACGACTTCATATGCGCGGTCAGCGCCGAGATATTCAAATTCCTCAAGCATTTCGTCGGTTGTGCGCAGATAGAGCGGAGCCTGGCTTTCGGTATCCTCAAAGCCGTTTCCGGACTGCAGGATCTTGCGGTAAATGCCGTCCTTTTCGTCCATGAAATGGACGTCGCATGTCGCGCAGACAGGGATGCCGAGCTTGTCGCCGATCTCCAGCACTCTGCGGTTATAATTGCGCAGATCCTCTTCATTCTGTGCGGGGTAGCGGTCGCTGCGGATCATGAACATGTTGTTGGCGATCGGCTGGATCTCCAGATAATCATAGAACGACGCCAGCCGGAGCAGTTCCTCCTCCGGTTTGCCGTCCACGATCGCAGAAAAGAGTTCGCCCGCTTCACATGCACTGCCGTAGATCAGACCTTCGCGATATGTTTCCAGCTGCGATTTCAGCATCAGCGGCTTTTTGTAGAAATAATCCACCTGACTGTATGAAACAAGGCGGTAGAGGTTTTTCATGCCGGTCTGGTTCTTTGCAAGGATGATCTGGTGATAGGATTTCAATTTGCGCGGATCAATGGCAGGCAGATTGGTGTTGAGATCGGCAAGCGTTTTTACGCCGTATTCCTTCTGCGCCTTTTCCATGAGCGCGAGGTAGATCTTCGCAAGCATGCATGCATCGTCCGATGCGCGGTGATGCTCGAATTTTCCGAGTTTGAGATGCTTTGCGACGGTGTCCAGCTTATGCCGTCCGAGGGTGGGGAGCATCTGCCGGCAGATGACCACCGTATCCATTGTTGCAAACGGGTGATCGAATCCGTGCCGGCTGAATACGGCGCGCATAAAGGATGTATCAAAGCCCGCATTGTGTGCGATCATGACCGGATTTTCGCCGCACCACGCAAAGAATTCCTTAACGGCATCGCGTTCGGTCTTGGCATCCGCGACCATATCGTCAGAAATGCCGGTCAGTTCGGTGATGTTTTCGGGAATATGGCGTTCGGGGTTGACAAAGCAGTTGAAGCTGTCCACGATACGCAGTCCCTTGACTTTGACAGCGCCGATTTCCGTAAGACGGTCGTTCTGTGTGGACAGACCGGTCGTTTCCACGTCGAACACAATGACCTCATCCTCCAGCGTATGTTCGCCGGGCAGGTCGATCGCACGAACAGTCTCCAGATCATTGACCACATATGCCTCGCAGCCGTAGATGATGTGGAAATCCTTCCACTTCGCGGAGGTGTTCGCCGCCTCCGGGAAAGCCTGCACAACGCCGTGGTCAGTGATGGCGATTGCACGGTGTCCCCAGTCGTGTGCGCGGGAAACGAGTGCGGCGGCAGGCGTGACGGCATCCATTGCAGACATATTGGTGTGCAGATGCAGCTCGACGCGCTTGACAGGTGCTTCGTCCATGCGCATTTCGGGCTTATAGCTGTTGATGGCGGTCGGCTTCATAACGATATCATGATCGTAGGTGTCGTAGGAAACAGTGCCGTAGATCATGAGATTTGCGCCCTTACCGCAGGCTTTCATAGGGAAATCTGCGAGCTTTTCGGGCTCAAGGAACATTTTGACGAGAATGCTGCCCGTGAAATCGGTCACAGAGAATGTGAGCAGCGTCTTGCCGGATTTCAGTTCTCTGGTCTCCGGCGCGATAAAGACTTGGCAGGTGACGGCAAATTTCATTGCCTTGCCTTCGTTTTCGCTGCCGAGTGCTGTGACGACTTCACCGAGCGTGACGGGTTTTTCCTTGATGATCCTGCCGTAGAGGATCTCCATCGAATCCTTGTCCGGCATCTCCGCTTTGACGGGCTCCGCATCGGGCGTAAGCGCTGTGATCGCAGTATAGACCGGCATTTCGGGCTCCGGTTCGGCGGCAGCGGGCTGCGGTACGGGCGGAGGCGGTGCAACGGAACGGTATTCCTCCTGAATCTGCGACCATTCTTCTTCTGTCACGGAAAGGTGCTCTCCTGCAAGCTGAACGGTCAGTTTTTTGCCGAAAATGAGTCCGATGGCACGGGAAAGCTGGTCGCAGAAGCGTGTTTCGGTGAGAATCTCGCCGCCGCCGTGCATCAGGGAAAGCGTGAGCGTATCGTCCGTGAGATCAATGCCCGCATCTGCGAGAAATCCGTTGATCATCGGCAGATCGCGTTTGAGATTCTGGAAGAGATCGGGCAGCACATCCGCGGAAAAGGTCTCTGTCGGATATCTGCCGAGAATGCGGAAGGTGCCGAGCTGCAGACGGGAAGCAATCTGCGCCTCTGCATCTGCGATGACAGAAAACGGCAGCGGCTTCGCGTATGCGGTTTCCACCCAGATTTTTGTACGGCTCTTGTCGGAAAGAACGCGCCGGATCTCGCCTTCCAGCACGTTCTTCGGTAGATTTTCGCCGTATTCACGCAGAAATTCACCAAGCGTCTGCATTGTGATACGTTCCTTTCTAGTAGTATAGCAGGCTCACTCCAGCAGTCCTGTCAGGATCATTTTCGCGAAAACATCGCGTTCCTCCTGCGGAAACGGTGCATCCGCGAGCAGTCTGCCGATCAGTTCTCTTGCTGCATCGGTCTGCTCTTCCGAAACAGCAACGAGCGGCAGCAGCAGCACAGCAATTCCCGGATCGGCAAGCTGTGCGGCATAGAACCGGAATCCCTCAAAGATCAGTTTGTGAACCTGATAATCGCCGCCGGTGCTGCCGACCATTTTGGTGCCGCGGAAAAAGACGGTGTCGCCGGGGTGAAACTGTACCGTGAAAACCTCAGAATCAATGCGGAACTGCACGGCTGTCGGGTTTTCGGCATAGCCGCCGCGTTCCCGCATGACCTCCTCGGAGAACTGGACGAATTTGTCCGTCCATTCTGCCGCTTCATGCGTGCAGTCATAGTTTTCATAGATGTAATCCGCGAGCGCAATATCCTCTTCTTCGTCCATTGCCAGCGGGAAACAGACCGAGAGAAAATAGAGCCAGAAATACCGGTTATGCCGGATTTCGTCAAACGGAACGATTTTCATATCGTGCCTCTTACATGGTCTCAATCTCTGCAAGCAGTGCCTGCACGATTTCTGCTTCCGGCACCTTGCGCAGGATCTCCTTGCCCTTGAAGATGACGGCACAGCCTTCGCCGCCCGCAATGCCGATATCGGCTTCCTTTGCTTCGCCGGGGCCGTTGACGACGCAGCCCATCACGGCGACCTTGATATTCTTTTCGCAGCCCCGCAGTGCGGCTTCAACCTCATTTGCGATCTGGATCAGGTTGATGCGTGTTCTGCCGCAGGTGGGGCAGGAGACCAGCTGTACACCGCCGCGTTTGCCGATGGCTTTCAGGATATCCTGTGCCGCCGCGACTTCCTCCAGCGGATCCGCAGTCAGGGAGACACGAATGGTTTCTCCGATGCCGTCGCAGAGCAGAGAGCCGATGCCCGCTGCGGATTTGATCAGGCCCATGCGTGCGGTGCCGGCTTCGGTCACA
>JAFZPL010000012.1 GCA_017550355.1 Oscillospiraceae bacterium
ATCATCGTCGGCGGCGTGAACTACGGACAGGGCTCCTCCCGTGAACATGCGGCACTCGCTCCGCTGTATCTCGGCGTCAAGGCTGTGCTGGTGAAGTCCTTCGCACGTATCCACCGCGCAAACCTCATCAACGCGGGCATTCTTCCGCTGACCTTTGTCAATGAGGCGGATTACGACAAGATCGCACAGGGCGATCAGCTCGTGCTCAGCGATGTGCGCAAGGCAGTCTCCGAGGGCAAGGCAGAGCTGACGGTCGTCAACAAGACCAACGGCGCAGAGATCCCGGTACTCTGTGAGCTGACCGGAAGAACGAAGGATATCATGCTTGCGGGCGGTCTGCTGGATTACACCCGTGAGGCACTGAAGTAAGAAAGGGAGCAGACGAATATGTCTATGGCTTTGATGGCATTGCAGCGTGTGCGTATCCGTATCCGTTCGTGGAAGGATGTTGTGCTGATCATTGTGATCGGTGCGATCTACGTGGGAATTGAAATGCTGCTGAAGAAAGTATTTGGCTGGGAAGAGAAGAAAGCCTCAACTGTGGCGGCAATTCTTGCATTTGTAATCGCAATTATCGGCGTGTTCGCAGTCGGTGACTGACGGACAGAGACAAAAGCAATCTGCACGGCGGCAGCAGTACCGTTGCCGTCGGTGCAGTCTTTGATCATCGGGTATTATGTATCTGACGAATGTCCAAGCATGATTTATACTATTATATAAGGAGGTTTTTCCAGTGGACAAGATCCGTATGACGACACCCCTTGTCGAAATGGACGGCGATGAGATGACCAGAGTGCTCTGGCAGTGGATCAAGGATATTCTCATTACGCCGTATGTCGATCTGAAAACGGAGTATTACGATCTGGGACTCAAAAACAGAGAAGCAACGAAAGATCAGGTGACGCTTGACAGCGCAGAGGCAACCAAGAAATACGGTGTTGCCGTGAAGTGCGCAACGATCACGCCGAATGCGGCGCGTGTGGATGAATACGGCCTTTCGCAGATGTGGAAGTCGCCGAACGGCACGATCCGTGCAATTCTGGACGGCACCGTGTTCCGCACACCGATCCTCGTGAAGGGCATTTCCCCTTACATCCCGACCTGGACAAAACCCATCACCATTGCGCGTCACGCATACGGTGATGTTTACAAGAATACAGAGATGCAGGTGAAGGGCGGCGGCAAGGCAGAGCTCGTCTGGACTGACAAGGACGGCAACGAGACGCGCCAGCTCATCCACCAGTTCACCGGAGACGGCGTGATCCAGGGTATGCATAACCGCGATGACTCCATCGAAGGATTTGCACGCTCCTGCTTCAATTATGCACTGGACGTGAAGCAGGATCTCTGGTTTGCCGCAAAGGACACCATCTCCAAGCAGTATGACCACCGGTTCAAGGATATCTTCAACGAGATCTTTGAGGCGGATTACAAGGAAAAATTTGCTGCCGCAGGAATCACCTATTTCTATACGCTGATCGACGATGCTGTTGCGCGCGTGATCCGTTCCAACGGCGGCTTTATCTGGGCGTGCAAGAACTACGACGGCGACGTGATGTCTGACATGGTCTCCACCGCTTACGGTTCTCTTGCGATGATGACCTCCGTGCTGGTTTCTCCGACCGGTGTTTACGAGTTTGAGGCGGCACACGGTACCGTGCAGCGCCACTACTACAAGCACCTCAAGGGCGAGGAGACCTCCACCAACTCTGTCGCAACCATTTTTGCGTGGAGCGGTGCGCTCAAGAAGCGCGGTGAGCTCGACAATATTCCGGAGCTCGTGAAATACGCGGATCTGCTTGAAAAAGCAACAATCAACACCATTGAAGACGGCATCATGACCGGAGACCTCTATCAGCTCTCCAGTCTTGACAATAAGCAGAAGGTCAATTCCAAAGCATTTCTTGAAGCAATCGGCACACGGCTCTCGGCGCTGATGCAGTAAGGAGGCGCGAACCGCGTGTCAAAACAGGAGATTTCCGCTTCTGTCATCCGGCGGCTTCCGCGCTATTACCGGTTTCTCGGTGAGCTGTGCGAAAAGGGGATCGTCCGGATTTCATCCAAGGAGCTTTCGGAACAGATGGGGCTGACGGCATCTCAGATCAGGCAGGATCTCAACTGCTTCGGCGGATTCGGACAGCAGGGCTACGGCTATAATGTCCGTGCGCTGTATGATGAGATCGGGCGGATTCTGGATACCTCCGGACACCACCGCGCCATTCTGATCGGCATCGGCAATTTCGGCAGAGCGATTGCCAATCATGTGAATTTCTTGCAGTGCGGCTGCGAGCTGATCGGGCTCTTCGACGCAAACCCGTTTGTGGCGGGCGCCGATCTCCGCGGCATGCCGATCCATCATATTGATACGCTGGCGGGCTTCTGCCATGAGGAGCATCCGGAGATCGCGATTCTCTGCGTGCCGGATTCTGCCGCACAGCCGCTTGCGGATAAACTCTGTGCGCTCGGCGTCAGGGCATTCTGGAATTTCAGCCATTGTGATCTGCAGATCGACAAGCCGGATATCCTTGTGGAGAATGTCCATCTGGCAGACAGTCTCCTGATGCTCACATACGGTCTTCACCGCGAAAACCTGTCTGACTCCGCAACATGATCGCCCATGCTGCGGTGCTCATAAAACCAAATCTCAAACGGAAAGTGAGGAATAGCTTTATGCATCTCAAAAATCTTTTGTCTGCAAGTATTGCTTTTTGCATGACAGCAACCAGTCTGATCGGCGCAGGCATCCTGAATGCTTCTGCCACGGGCGAACTTCTGACGTTCGATATCCGTTCCGGCGAGAAGAATACCGTTACAGTCTCCGCAAAGGAGCTTGCCGCCGGGGCGTATACGGTGCCTGTTTCGATGTATATCCCGGAGAACCCCGGTCTTTGTGCAATGAACCTGAAATTCCAGGTCAACGACGGTCAGATCGATGACAAGAATGCGTTCCAGAACTACGGATTCAAACTCAACGGCGGCAAGTTCGCTGAGCCGAACGTGTTTGCGGCGCAGGAAGGCGAAGAGCCGATGGAGTATTTCTCCGCAACGAATATGAACCTGACCTGGGTTTATTCCGGCGACGGCAATACGAACGGCGTTGCTGCAGCGGAGGCAAACACCACTTCATGGCTGAGCTCCGTGAGCTGGGCATATGAAAATGCGTTCCTGGTGACGGAACTGGTCGTTCCGGCAAACACGCCGGCAGGTGAGTACACCTTCACGATCCGCACGGAGCCGTTTGTCAATGCGATGAGCATCGGCAGCGAGAAGCAGCAGATGTCCAGATCCAAGTGCAAGGGCGCAAATGTGAACGATGCACTGGAATTCAAGGTCATCCCGCTGACGGTGAAGGTCGAGGCAGAACAGCAGACTACTGCGTCCGAAACCGTTTCTGCAACCACTTCTCAGTCTGCATCCGCAACGACTGCATCTGAGACTGTTTCGGCAACCACTTCTCAGTCTGCATCCGCAACGACTGCATCTGAGACCGTTTCGGCAACCACATCTCAGTCTGCATCTGCAACGACCGCATCTGAGACCGTTTCTGCAACCACTTCTCAGTCTGCATCCGCAACGACCGCATCTGAGACTGTTTCTGCAAGCACTTCTCAGTCTGCATCCGCAACGACCGCATCTGAGACTGTTTCTGCAAGCACTTC
>JAFZPL010000068.1 GCA_017550355.1 Oscillospiraceae bacterium
CATCTCACGCTGTTCTCGCTGCTGGCAAATGTCGCAGATGTGAAATCTCTTGTGATCCATCCGGCAACGACCACCCACTCCCAGCTCACCGATGAAGAACTGGCTGCCGCGGGCATTTCGCAGGCGACCATTCGCCTTTCCATCGGCACAGAGCACATCGACGATATCATCGCTGATCTCGAACAGGGCTTCGCAGCTGTCTGATCTACAAATACAATATGCCGGATACCGCAAAGTATCCGGCATACTATATATAATATAACGAAAACCGGTATCACGCAGATACCGGTTCTTTTCGTTAGATCTTGGAATAACCGAAGCTGTTGACCAGTGCATCAACCTTGATGCCGTTCTTGCACATCGGGCATTCATTTGCGGGATAGTTGTCATACGATGCAAGATCGGTGCCGTGGAACAGTGCCTTGACCACAATGCCGTCAATCTCATCGATTGCGGAAAAGATCGCGCCGACAGCGGTCAGATCGCCGCTGTAATACTGGAGACAGTCAATTGCGCGGTTGATGCTCTTGCCCGTGGATGCCGAGCTGATGAGCAGCAGCACCTTCTTGCCCCAGATCATTTTCTGCGTGTTATCACGGAAGATCATCTGATTGACAGCGTTCAGTTCCGGCGTCACGACGTTGATATCCTTGCCCTGATTGATGCCTCCCTGCGAAAGGCGGTCTGCAAGAAATGCGCCGAGGATCTCCGTTCCCTCCATGCAAATAACTGTGTCAACATAGGTGTTGGTAAATTCTGCACCAAGCTCTGCTGCCGCTTCCTTTGCCATTTTCGCGCTGGTCTTGATCGCGGTCATATCAACATAGTGGTTGACGTGAGAGTGGTTGGTTGCGAAATGTCCCGGCATCACGCGGATCGAGATGCGGTTGTTGGTTTTCGATACGATGTTCTGTGCTCTGCTTTCCATAACGCGGACAGACCTCCTAAAAATAATATAAATTGATTATACCATATTTTCGCAAAAAATGCAAGCAAGAAAACAAATTTCTTCCTGTTGGTTACGCTTTTTCCCTGTGAAACAGCCGTTTCCAGAGCCGCACGGGATTCAGAATGATTCCCCTGCCCTCACGGCGGCGCTTTTGCAGATAGCAGTTCAGCTCGCCGCCCAGAAACCAGACATACACGCAGACATACAGCCACACCAGCAGCATCACGACGCCCGAAAGGCCGTGATAAACAGAAAGATACCGCGCCTCAGAGCGGTCAAGGAATGCGTCATACGCAAACGCCATCAGCCGCCAGAAGGCCGCCGCTGCCAATGCACCGGGGATCTCATACCGCAGCTTCGTTTTCCGGTTCGGCAGGATCGCATAGGCAATCCAGAACACTAAAAACAACAGTGTTGGGCTTGCGAGATTGCGTATGAGACTGACCAGCGAATCCAGCATTTCGTGTTCCGGCAGCTTTGAGAGCAGGAATCCGACGGCTTTGGTACCGAGCGCATACATTACAATCAACGCGACCATCATGGCCGACAGCACGACTGTATATGCACAGCCGATCAGCCGCAGAACAGCCTGACTGCGGTTTTCCTGGATATGATAAACAGAGTTGAATCCGTTCATCAGCGCCTGAATCAGACGGGACGCCGTCCACACCAGAAAAACGATCAGCACGATCTTCGCGGAACCGATATCATCCTTATAATATCCGTCCACCAGATCAATGCCGATGCTTTGATAATTCTCCGGCAGGATCACACGGATTGCCGTGATCAGCGTTTCCTCCGTGATCGGAAGCAGGCGCGTCGCCAGAACGATCAGCATGATAAACGGGAAAAACGCCAGCAGCAGATAGAATGTTGTCTGCGCTGCGTATGCGGAGAGGTGATCTTCGGTGAATCTGCTGCTCATCTGCCGGAGATGATCCCAGCCCTGCCGCAGGATCTGCCGTTTGCCCAGCACGCGGAGACACCCCTTTCGTCGGAATCAGTCTGCGAAATCGTACTTGTCGCCGAATTCCTTCTTGAACTGCTCAAAAATACGGTCGTTGAGCGCATCATCCGTCACAGCATCATAATGCTCGGAATCCTCGCCGATATTCACGACCTCCACAATCACGACGCCCAGATCGTCGTCGTCTTCCGTCGGAAGCAGAATCGCGTAGGGCTTCTCGTCCACGGTCACAAGCTCCAGGAACTGAAACTCCGTTGCGTTGCCCTCTTCATCCTCCAGAACGACGAGATCGTCGTCTTCCTGCATCATCATTTCTTCGTCTTTCATCAGAAATCTCCTTTCTCTTTATGATACGCCGTACTGCTCACGATATGCAAGCATCTGCGGCAGGTAATCCTTACCGTCCACCACACCGTTTTCAATCGCGGCAATAATATCGCTGACAGTCACGATAGAGTACACGTCAATACCGAACTCCTCTTTGACCTCCTGCACAGCAGATTTCTCGCTCTGAAGTCCCTTTTCCTGACGATCAACGGTGATGATCATACCCGCGATATCCACGTCTGCGACGGACTTCAGCTTCGGATAGACCTCGCGAAGTGCCTTGCCGGAAGTCATGACGTCCTCGATCAGCACGACCTTGGTGCCGTCCTCCAGCTTAGAGCCGACAATCATGCCGCCCTCGCCATGATCCTTGACCTCTTTGCGGTCGTAGGCATAGCCGACCTCAATCTGGTGCTCACGCCAGAGCGCGATGGATGCCGCCGCTGCCAGCGGGATGCCCTTGTATGCCGGTCCGAACAGCACGTCTGCGGAAAGCTTATGCTCAGCGATGCATGCCGCGTAATACTCGCCCAGACGGCAGAGCTGCTTGCCGGTCTTGTAGTTGCCCGTGTTGATGAAATACGGTGCTTTTCTGCCGGATTTCAGCGTAAATTCGCCGAAGGTCAGCACGCCGCATTCGGTCATGAATTTGATAAATTCCTCTTTGTAGGTCATGGGAAATACCATCCTTTCTTGATGCTTTTCCTTATTATACCATGCCCGCGAAATAATGTCAAGGGATATGCAATTCATAATGCATAATTCACAATGCACAATTGGGAAACCGTAGCCTGTCTGCATTCTGAACTATGGATTTTGCTTTCATGATGCATTATGAATTAAAAAATACTCCCGTCAGAAAGCGGTTCCAACGGGAGCATTCATTATGAATCATACATTATGCATTATAATCTCAGTGCGGCTTGTGTGCC
>JAFZPL010000069.1 GCA_017550355.1 Oscillospiraceae bacterium
AATGGCCCGTTGGTCAAGAGGCTAAGACGACGCCCTCTCACGGCGTAATCATGGGTTCGATTCCCGTACGGGTCATTCTTTGATTTCAATGCGCTTCTTGCGCTTGAATATATACAGAGCCGGTGTTAATGGCAATGAGGATCCACCCGTTCCCATTCCGAACACGGAAGTTAAGCTCATTCGCGTCGAAGATACTTGGATGGAGACGTCCCGGGAAAATAGATCGATGCCGGCACTTGTATATTCCTCCATAGCTCAGTCGGTAGAGCACCTGACTGTTAATCAGGGTGTCACTGGTTCAAGTCCAGTTGGGGGAGCCAAGTAAAGTCACGCTTTTTCAGCGTGACTTTTTTGTTTATAAGGATTTGGTCCGGAAGGAGACAGCAGGCGATGCTTTTCTTCCGGACTTTTTGCTTTTTTCAGTCGGATTCTTCACTGGCTTTACGGATTGTAATGTGCTGCCCGAAAAATACAAAAATATTCTAAAAACCCTGCACAAAACACGATAATTGAGGTTGACTATTTTGGCAAAATGTGATATAATATAAGCAGATGATTCTGCGCTGCAATCAGGCAATATGCCACGTTATTCACAGCGCGTTGAATAGATAGGAATTCCCAGGAAGGGAGGGACAACAGGATGCTGCCAATCAAAGCAGATCATTTGGTCGGGTATTCCCCGATGAGTGATATCGTCACCATGGCGCTCTGCATCACAATGTTCGTGCTTGTTCGCATGAGCCGCGTGAAAAAAAGTACATCTGTTCCGATCATCTTCGGCATTCTGATTCAGTGCGCCTGTGCTGCGATCTGCAATATCCTTTATCAAAGAGAGCTTGTGTCGGAGACGCCGCATGTGTGGCTGATCTATGTGCTGCGCACGGTCTATCATCTGCTCATTACCTTTGTTCTTCTGATGTATACGCTCTATCTCTATGAGCCGCTCTGGATCAATCATGCGATTCAGCGACGAAATATGATCCTGTCTACGATCGGCATCGGATGCGCTTTCCTCTATGATGTGGTCGGAACGGCGGCGGGCTTCGGATACTGCATTTCGCCGGACGGCACGCTGCATGCCGGTGTGAATGCCTATATCATTGTGTTTGCACTGCTCTGCGCACAGATCTATTATATGCTCATCAAGCACAGAAGCCGTCTGCTTCCGCAGGTGTTCGTCTGTCTGCTCATCATGAACGTCATTACGCTGAGCCTGCTTTTCATCCAGGAGTCTCACGACAATGTCTCCTATACGACGATTGCGTATTTCATTCCGATTATCGGCATCATCTTCATGTTCCACTCGAATCCGTTCGATATCACAACGGGCGCAATGTCCTCGGAGTATTTCATCAACGAGCTTGACGAACGTCTCAGCAAGAATCAGCAGATGGTCATCATGATCTGCCATGTGCGCGGTTTTACGGAGCACATGAAGCAATCCAAGGATTTTCGCAGCGAATATTATCATTTTCTGCGCTCCAATATCAAAAAAGGTATTCTGTACAGCGGCAGGGAGGATATGCTCATCCTCACGCTGCGTGTCTCCAAAGACGGTTCCACACAGGATATCGTTGCAAAGATGCTCGGCGACTTCATCGACAGCTATTCCAAATTCAAAATGGAGTACAAGATCATTATTTTCCAGACGTCGAAGGATATCCGTGCTTCATCCGACTATCCGAAGCTGATCGACGATGTCCTGGAGCATATGCTCTATAATCAGATCCACCATGTCACTGTGGACGACATCCGCCGGTTCTATGACAGCAGCTACATTCTGAGCCAGCTTGAGGATATTGCAGCGAAGCATGATCTCGCGGATCCACGCGTATTGGTTTACTGTCAGCCGATCTACAACATCGCGACGGGCGGCTATGACACCGCCGAAGCGCTCATGCGTCTGAAACTGGAGCAGACGGGGATGGTCTTTCCGGACAAGTTCATCCCGCTGGCGGAAGAGCATAACCTTATCCATATGCTCACGCTGATTATTCTGGACAAGACCTGTGCTGCAATCCGCACTCTGATGGAAGAAGGCTACGATATCAAGCGTGCGTCGGTCAATTTCACAACGGCAGATCTGCGCTATGATTCCTTCTGCGAGGATGTGAAGCATATCATTGACCGCAATGACATCCCCTATGATCACATCGCAATTGAGATCACCGAAAGCAGCAACGACGCAGACTTCAATCTCATAAAGGAGCGCGTTCTGGAGCTTCAGAAGCTTGGCATCAAGTTTTATCTGGATGATTTCGGTACGGGCTATTCCAATTTCGAGCGCATCATGGAGATTCCGTTCAATATCATCAAATTCGACCGCTCAATGCTGATCGAACATGCAAAGAGCGAATCCTCGCGGTATATGGTCAATACATTCGCGGATATGTTTAACCGGCTGCACTACACTGTGTTGTTTGAGGGCGTTGAGAATGAGACGGATCAGGAAAACTGTGTGCGTATGAATGCGAAATATTTGCAGGGCTATAAGTTCTCCCGTCCGATTCCGATTGAGGATCTGCGCAAATTCCTCCGCAAGAGTGAATCCGCCGCACAGCAGATGGCGTAAGCTAAAATTGCAGATACAAAAACACCGCTGACATCGGAGTGTCGGCGGTGTTT
Organism: Oscillospiraceae bacterium; assembly: GCA_017550355.1. Classification (GTDB taxonomy): domain Bacteria; phylum Bacillota; class Clostridia; order Oscillospirales; family Ruminococcaceae; genus Firm-04. The sequence continues at coordinate 2,626 of JAFZPL010000069.1, forward strand.
TGTCTTATGCGGAAATGGCGGAATTCTGTGCAGAGAGAAGCGGTGCAACGCGCCTTGCGATCGTCTGTGCAAGCAAAAGTTTGATGATGTCCGGGAAGATGAACGGGATCACGCACCAGCCGAGCGCTTCAGCAAGGGTGACGGCGCCGGCTTCGCGTGCATAGACGACCATGAACCACGCTGTGCCGAATGCATAGCAGACTGCAAGACCGAGCACCAATGCAGTCACCTGTGGGATGTATTTCCGCCCGAAAAGCGATTCAAAGCCCCACGCGATCAGCCCGATGAATACAAAGCCGAGCAGATAGCCGCCCGTCATGCCGAACAGAACGCCGATGCCGGAGCTGAACTCCGCAAAGACCGGCACACCGACAGCACCGAGCAGCAGATAGACCAGAACGGATGCTGTTCCGCGCCTGCCGCCAAACAGCGTGATGATGAAGAATACCGCGAAGGTCTGCATCGTGACGGGAACTGTCAGCGGGATGCAGAGCCATGAGCAGACGGCGATGATCGCCGCGCCTGCTGCGATATAGACAAGATCGAGAATGCGTTCATGAGATGTTTTCTGATGCATAGCTGTCCTCCGTGCTGCGGCAGAGCGCATACCATTGGCATGTGCCGCAGATCTGATGAAATTTGTCCGTCCGCAGGATCTGTTCGCGGGCGGCTTTTGAGAGGGTATCCCATGTGCCGGACATGCTGCCGACGGTTTCCAGTACGGCGGCATCCAGCGCGGCGACCTTTTCCGCAGAATCGCAGACGCCCTTCCGGTTATGCGGGCATTTTGCACACAGCACATCCGCACCGCAGATCAGTGTGACGGACTGTGCGGGCGATTGCCGCAGCGAAGCGGTCAGCGCGGTCATATGTGCCGTGAACGCGGGGCTGTAACCGTGACCGGTGAATTTCTGGATGCAGAGCAGATGATGCGGACGAAGCTCCATAGCAATCCTCCCGAATGATGATACCTTGCCTATTATAGCATAGTTTTTCTGAAAATGCAAGCAAAATCAAAATTTTAATCAATCCGTCGGAATTGCTTTTCAGGCGCATGCCCTTGCATTTCTGATGCGGATGTGGTATAATGGAGATGCGGACAGGGAAAGCAGATCTCTCGTCCCAAAACAGCATGACGGTGCCGCAGAGGCGTCTCTTTTTTTGTAAATCCTCTCAACCGAAAGGTGAATCCCCCAACCTGTGGTTGATGATAGACAAATTTCTTTCGCTTGTACTCAACCGGACGACATGCTATAATATTTTCAGGAAAGGAAAACCGCGGCATCTCTTCTGCTTCGGATGCGCGGCGACACAGGATCATGCAAAAGCCGGATCAATTCCATTCCATTCTGGCAGCGCGGAGAAAAGCGCTCGGGCTTACGCAGGAACAGCTCGCAAAACGGCTCAATGTTTCGGCACAGGCGGTCTCCAAATGGGAAAAATCAAGCTATCCCGATGCGGAGCTTCTGCCGCGGCTGGCGTCTGCGCTCAATCTTTCGCTGGATGCACTCTTTGGTATGCGCGGCAGAAATGCTGAGCAGGAACCGGAGGAAACGGTCAGTCAGGCAGTCAAAAGCCTGCCGCCGGAAAAGCGTCCGGAGCTGATTGCCAGGATTTTTTATGCGGCGCTCTGTGCCTACAACCCGTCCTCCGACGGCGAGACCGGCAAGCTCCGCAGCAGCTATGAACACGAGACCTTTGCACTGCTGCACACTGATCATGAGATCGCGCTGGAACGGCTCAATCCCGAACTCCGATACTTCCTGTATATGGAGAAGCCGGAGCACGGCATTGCAGATTATCTGCGGGATGAACAGGGCGTTGTGCGGCTGCTTTCTACGCTTGCGGATACGGATGCGCTGCGGATTGTCAAGTATATGGCGTGCAGCTGCCGGAACAAGCTCTTTGTGCCGGACAAGCTTTCCGAAAAGCTCGGTATCCCGCTGGAGCGTGTGCAGAAGGTCATCAACCGGCTTGACCGCTTCGGATTTGTCTGGCGTATGGCTGCCGATCTCGGCGGCGATGCTCCGACAATCGTTTACGGTTACACGCACGATCCCGCGCTGGCGGCGATCCTTGTGCTGGCACAGACCGTGTGCCGCTACATCAAATTCTGTGATCCGAAGGTGGATCTGTTCACCTACGGCACCATGCAGGACAGAACCACCGGAGATCCGGAAAGCATCCCGGAGGTCTCTGCATGGGACACGGATAACCTGTAAACATACCGGAACCAAAACCAATGGGGGAGAAATTCTATGAAAAAACCGTTCGCGCTTCTGACCGCCCTCACGATGCTTGCTTCTGCATCTGCTGCGGTCATCCCGTCCTTCGCTGCTGATATTGCCTACGATATGGCGGTCACTGTTAATCTTTCCGGCAGCGGCAAGGCAATCAGTCCGTACATCTACGGCATCAACGAGTACAGCCATCAGGATGATCTCAAGAAGGTCGCTGCGACTGCCTACCGTCAGGGCGGCAACCGCATGACCGCATACAACTGGGAAACCAACGCTTCCAACGCCGGCTCCGACTGGAAATATTCCTCGGACAACAACCTTTCCACGTCGGATTCTCCGGCAGACTGCGTGCAGCAGCTTTCAAAGGAAGCTACAAAATACAATGTCAATTACAAGCTGACCACCCTCCAGCTTGCGGGCTATGCCTCTGCGGACAAGGACGGCACCGTCACCGAAGCGGAGGCAGCACCCTCTGCCCGCTGGAACGAGGTCAAGCTGACCAAGGGCGCGGATTTCGCAGAAACGCCCGATCTGACCGACGGTAAGGTCTATATGGATGAGTATGTGAACTACATCATCAGCAAGCTCGGCGATTCACAGTCGAAAACCGGCATTCAGGGATATTCTCTGGACAATGAGCCGGCGCTCTGGCATCACACGCATTCCCGTATTCACCCGGATCCGGTCGGATGCAAGGAACTGAGCGATAAGTCCATCGAAATGGCAACCGCGATCAAGAAGCTCGATCCGAAGGCAGAGGTGTTCGGTCCTGCGCTGTACGGCTACACCGCATACGATCATCTCGCGGACGACAAGGACAGCGACGAATGGGAGACCATCCGCGATGCCGGCGGCTATCACTGGTATATCGACTACTATCTCGACACCATGAACAAAGCCTCCCAGGTTGCGGGAACGCGTCTGCTCGATGTGCTGGATATCCACTATTACTCTGAATCCGCACGCAACGGCGAGGATGACCGCCTCCAGTCCGTGCGCACGCTCTATGAAGAGGGCTTCGTGGAGAACAGCTGGATCGGTGAATGGTGCATGGAGAATGTGCCGATCCTGCCGACGATCCAGAAATCCATCGACACCTATTTTCCCGGTACCAAGCTGGGCATCACCGAGTACAACTTCGGCGGCGACGACGATCCCTCCGGTGCAATCGCACAGGCAGAGGCGCTCGGCTGCTATGCGGATGCCGACGTCTACTTTGCATCCCTCTGGGGCGGCAGCGGCTACATTCTCTCCGGTCTGAACCTCTACACCAACTACGACGGAAAGGGCGGCAAGTTCGGTGATACGCTGGTTCCCGCAAAGACGGAGGATATCGCCAAGTCCGGCGCATATGCAGCAGTCAACAAAGGCGACGACTCCACCGTCACCGTTATGATCACGAACAAGAACAAGACGGACGCGGAGCATGCAACGATCACGCTCGACGGCGCAAAGAAGGATTACAAAAAGGCGGCTGTCTATGCAGTCGGCAAGAATTCTGCGGATATCAAGCTCGTTGATATCGTGGATGTGAGCGGCATCAAGGCAGATGTGACGCTCCCGGCTTACTGCGCAGCAATGGTCGTCATCTCCGACGATGCGGATGCATTCGCAAACGCAAAGCAGGAGGAGAAGGTCATCAAGAGCGAAGTGTTCGACGATCCGATGAACATGCTCAATGAAAACGGTTATGTGCAGATCCCGATCACCGATGCAAAGCATATCAAGCAGATCACCATTACCGGTGATGTCGCATCCTCTGCAGGCTCTTCCTGGGCAAGCGCAGGCGGCGCGGTCTGCATCAATGCAAAGACTGCGGACAACAACAAGGATTTCTGGACCTACAAGGGCTTCACGCTCACGCTCGGCACATCCAAGGCAATCGTCGAATTCGACGGCACGCTGATGCTCGAGGACAAGGAAGCAGAGACCAAGGAAGATGTCCCGGCATATATCGCAGACGGCAAGATCGAGCTCCAGAAGTGGTGGGATGCATCCGAAAAGTCTGAGGGCGACGTTGAGGATGAAATTTCTCTCAAGTATACGAAGGTCGAAGTGCAGTATGAGTATGCGGCAGGCGAAGCACCCGCAGAGACTACTGCAGCTGTGACGACCGGAACTGCTTCCGGTTCTGCGGCAACTGCCGCCAAGAAGGGCGACGCAAACTGCGACAATCAGATCACTGTTTCCGATGCGGTTCTCGCAGCGCGTGTTGCGGCGGAGGACAGCACCGTGCAGATCACCGATGCCGGCCTGCGCAATGCAGACGTCGACGGCAAGGAAGGTGTGACTGTGGACGATGTGACCATCATCCTCAAGGCGATTGTCGGTCTGGCAGAGCTGTAATGCAAAATTGACGGAACGCGCTGCGTGTATCGCTGTCGGTACACGCGGCGTTTTTTATGTCTCAATTTGTCGGTGATTATAAATTATGCATTATGAATTATGCATTATGAATTGCGGAATGTTTGTGCATAACGGAAAAAATAAAAAAAGATCGCAATACCCCTTGCAATCAGGGGAATAGTTATGGTATAATACATAGTTAGAAGTGAGGTGTTCGTACTATGCCAAAAAGAAATGATATCCACAAGGTTCTGATCATCGGTTCCGGTCCCATTATTATCGGACAGGCCTGCGAATTCGACTATTCCGGTACGCAGGCATGTAAGGCTCTGAGAAAGCTGGGGTACGAAATCGTTCTGGTCAACTCCAACCCGGCACCCATTATGACCGACCCCGACGTTGCGGACGTGACATACATTGAGCCGCTGAATGTCGCCCGTCTGACCGAGATCATCAAGAA
>JAFZPL010000070.1 GCA_017550355.1 Oscillospiraceae bacterium
CTGCGGACGGCAGTAATCATCCGTCGCAAATTGTGCCGCCGTTATATGATAAAATGGGATTCAGTATTGCAAAGCTCGAAAACGGACGCAGTATCAAGAATGAACATTGGAATTTCCGACGTCAGCCCGATCTCATTGTCATCAATCTCGGCACGAACGATGCCACGTACACCGGAAACGATCCCGAAAAGCAGGCACAGTTTGCCGATGCATACAGAGCATTCCTGAAAGCAGTGCGCAGGAACAATCCGAACGCACATCTGCTCTGCATGCTCGGAACCATGGGGCAGACACTCTGCGCTGCCGTTTCGGAAGCAGTGCGTGCATACACCTCAGAAACGGGAGACAGCGATATCCGGTTTCTGGCAGCCGCAGAACAGCAGGAGGCTGACGGATTCGGAATTGACTGGCATCCATCCGCTGCAACACATGAAAAAGCAGCAGCCGTGCTCTCGGATTATATCCGGACATGGCTTGAAATCTGACACAGGAGAAAAACATGGAGCGCGATTTTTTATCGGTATCCGACGCAAAAAAACGGATCCTGTCCGGTGAATACGATCGGATGCTGACCGCATTTTACGGCGTTTCAGCAGACGCGTTGATGCCTTACAGAATGCGCATCTGCAATGCCGCAGACCGGTTTGCCGCACTGTACGGCGATCTGCCGATCCGGATTTTCTCGGTATCCGGCAGAACGGAGCTTGGCGGCAACCACACAGACCACCAGAACGGGCGGGTACTGGCAGGAGGAATCAGCCTCGATATCATCGCTGTCGCCGCAGAAACGGACGATCCGGTGATTCGTGTGCAGTCGGAGGGATATCCGGAGGATACAGTGCCGCTGGATATGCTTTCTGTACAGGAAAATGAAAGAGGCAGTTCCCGCGCGCTGATCCGCGGAACGGCAGCACGTTTCAGGGAGCTGGGTGTGCCGGTCAGCGGTTTTGCCGCTTATACCGTGTCCGACGTCCTGAAAGGGAGCGGCCTTTCCTCATCGGCAGCGTTTGAGGTGCTGATTGGAACGATCTGCAATGATTTCTTCGCGGACGGACGGTTTTCACCGGCAGATCTTGCAATCACCGCACAGTATGCGGAAAATGTGCATTTTGGAAAGCCATGCGGACTGATGGATCAGATGGCGTGTGCGCTTGGCGGTACGGATCTGATCGACTTTGCAGATCCTTCGCATCCGGTCTGTGAACAGCTGCCGCTTGATCTGCAGAAAGAAGGCTATGCGCTGTGCATCATCGACAGCGGCGCCGATCATGCTGACTTAACAGCAGAATATGCAGCGATTCCGGCAGAAATGAAAACGGTCGCCGCCGCGATGGGAAAGCAGGTGCTCCGTGAAACGGATGAAGCCGCATTCTGGGCTGAGCTCCCGTCGATCCGGAAACGCTGCGGAGACCGCGCTGTGATGCGTGCGGTTCATTTTTATCATGAAAACATGCGGGTGAAACTGCTTGGCGAAGCGCTCAAAGCGGGCAACTTCGCGAAATATCTTGCGCTTGTGCAGGAATCGGGGCAGTCATCTGCATTTGCGCTGCAGAATATCTATGCAAGCGGCAGCCGATCCAATCAGGCTGTCGCAGTTACGCTGGCACTGTGTGCAAAGCTGCTGAATGGAAGGGGCGCATACCGTGTACACGGCGGCGGATTTGCGGGTACCGTACAGGCATACGTACCGCTGGACCTCTGCGCAGCATTCCGTGCTCAGATCGATGCAGTACTCGGGGCAGGCAGCTGCCATATTCTGCAAATCAGACCTTGCGGAGCATCCGCGCTTTGGGACGAAAGGAGATAACGGCATTATGCTGATGAAAATTCTCAGGGAATGGACAGAAGGAAAACGTATTTTACTGCTTGGATTCGGACGTGAGGGCAGGTCGGTCTGCAAGCGTTTGCAGCAGATCGGCGGCTACGCGGCACTCGGCATCGCAGATCAGAATCCGGTCAATGACGCGCCGGAGGATGCAAAGCTGCACATCGGCGATGATTATCAGGCTGCGATGCAGGAATATGATATCGTATTCAAAAGTCCCGGCATTGTACTAAAAGAGGAATATCAGCCGGATAAACTGGAATGCCGCGTCACTTCGCTGACAGAGCTGTTTCTCACGGCTTACCGTGATCAGTGCATCGGCATCACGGGCACAAAGGGCAAATCCACAACATCTTCACTGCTCTATCATGTGCTGAAATCAGCCGGTATGCCTGCGGTGCTCGGCGGAAATATCGGTATTCCGACAGCCGATCTTTATGAGCAGATCCGGCCGGAAACCGTGATTGTGCTGGAGATCGGCGTCCATCAGCTGGAGTACAATCATGTTTCTCCGCATACGGCGGTGTTCCTGAATCTGTATGAGGAGCATCTCGACCATTACGGCACGTTTGAAAACTATGCATACTGCAAAGAAAATATCTACCGCAATCAGGTAAAGGGCGATTTGCTGATCTGCGGACAGCCCGGACTTCCCGCGGAGGGTGACTGCCAGGCAGAGGTTCTGCGGATGGCGCTGGATGATGAATCAGCAGATATTACGCTAATCAACGATGTGCTCTGCTACGGCAGCGAATATCTGGAGCTTCCGGAGACCATGCCGCTGACGGGTGAGCATAACCGCTACAACTGCGCAGTTGTATTTGCACTTGCAACCAGACTCGGCGTCAGCCCAGAGGAGATCCTGCACGGAATCGAGACCTTTGAACCCCTCCCGCACCGTCTTTCTCCGATTGGCACATACGACGGCATCATCTGGTATGACGATTCGATCTCGACCGCATGTGAAACATGTATCCAGGCGCTCTGTTCTCTGCCGGATACAGACAGCGTTCTGATCGGCGGCATGGACCGCGGCATTTCCTATGAACCGCTGCTCAATTACCTCGAAACTTCCCCCGTTGAACATATTATCCTGATGTCAGACTCCGGCAGGCGAATCATGGAGGAGGCAGCGGGCAGACCGTCCTCTCTGCGTGACCGGCTGTACTTTGCGCAGGATCTGGAATCGGCTGTCGCACTTGCCAAAGGACTTACGGCACCCGGCAAAATCTGTTTGCTTTCTCCGGCTGCGGCAAGCTACAACGAATACAAGAATTTTGAAGCACGCGGGGATCATTTCCAGGCGCTCGCCAAAGGCTGAGACCGGAGGAATCCAGTATGAAAACTGTTTTTCTGGTTGTTCCCTGCTATAACGAAGAGGACGCGCTCCCGGAAACTGCAAGGCAGCTGCATCAGAAACTCAGCCAGCTGAAAGAACAGCAGGCTGTCACTGCGCAGAGCCGGATCCTGTTCGTCGATGACGGTTCCAAGGACAAAACATGGGAGATCATTGAAAATCTCAATGCGTTCGATCCGGACAGCTTCGACGGCGTCAAGCTCTCCCGCAATGAGGGGCACCAGAAAGCACTGCTCGCAGGACTCATGGAGGCAAAACAGCACTGCGATGCAGCAATCTCGCTGGATGCCGATTTGCAGGACGACATCAATGCCGTCGATGAAATGATTCAAAAAATGGAGGAAGGCTGCGAAATCGTATACGGTGTGCGAAGCGAGCGGGAAACAGACTCCGCGTTCAAGCGCAACACGGCGCACGGATTTTACAAGCTGATGAAGCTGATGGGCGTGGAACTGGTCTACGACCATGCAGATTACCGGCTCATGACCAGAACGGCGCTGGACGGTCTCGCAGAATATCATGAGCGAAACCTGTTTCTGCGCGGGATCATTCCGATGATCGGCTACAAGACAGACAAGGTCTTCTACAAACGCGGCGAACGCACGGCAGGGGAATCGAAATATCCGCTGAAAAAGATGCTCAGCTTTGCGCTGGAGGGAATCACCTCGCTTTCGATCCGCCCGATCCGTTTCATCACCGCACTCGGAATCCTCATCTTCGCACTGAGCATTATTATGCTTGTTTACTCGTTTATCCGCTATATCACCGGTCAGACCGTCGCGGGATGGACCTCCATCGTCTTTTCAGTCTGGGCGATCGGCGGACTGCAGCTGCTTGCGATCGGCGTAATCGGAGAATATGTCGGCAAGATATACCTAGAAACGAAACATCGGCCGCAATATTTTATTGAAAAATCTCTTCACAAAGACGAGTAAACAGATAAATTTCTTAAAAATCACAAAAGATTTGCAGACAGCTATTGACAAATAACAAGAGATATAGTAAAATAAATATGTATGGGATTACAGTGAGGAACTATGGCTCCGCGCTGAATCTGATTAGTAAGAAAAGGCGGTTATGCAATGAGTTTTTTAGACAAGATCTTCGGCTCCTACAGTGAAAAGGAACTGGCGAAAATCGAACCGATCAAGAATCAGGTCCTTGCACTGGATGAGGAATACAAGGCACTGTCCGATGCGGCTCTGAAGGCAAAGACAGCGGATTTCCGCGAGCGTCTCGCAAACGGTCAGACGCTGGACGATATCATGGTCGAAGCACTCGCAACGGTGCGTGAAGCTGCAGACAGAGTGCTCGGCAAAAAACCGTTCCCGGTGCAGATCATCGGCGCGATCGTGCTGCATCAGGGCAGAATCGCTGAAATGCGCACCGGTGAAGGCAAGACGCTGGTCGCATGTGTGGCTTCTTATGTGAACGGTCTGAGCGGTGACGGCGTACATGTTGTCACGGTCAACGACTATCTTGCAAAAACACAGTCTGATGAAATGGGCAAGGTGCTGCGCTTTCTCGGTCTGACGGTCGGATGCATCATTCACGACCTCACCAACGACGAGCGCCGCGCAGCATATGCATGTGATGTTACCTACGGCACCAACAACGAGATGGGCTTCGATTACCTCCGCGACAACATGGTGACCTATAAGAAGGACCGCGTACAGCGGACTCCGAACTTCGCCATCGTCGACGAGGTCGACTCCATTCTCATTGATGAAGCACGTACTCCGCTGATTATTTCCGGACGCGGCGACAAATCGACCGATCTCTATGTGCAGGCGGACAAGTTTGCGAGAACACTGACTCCGGTCACAGTCGTTGAAACGGACGGTAAGGAAGATCAGGACGAGGCGTATGAGGATGCCGACTACATTATTGATGAAAAGGCCAAGACCGCAACGATCACACGCCGCGGTGTGCAGAAGGCAGAGGCATACTTCCATGTCGAAAACCTCATGGATATGGAGAATATGACGCTGCTGCACCACATCAACCAGGCGATCAAGGCACACGGCATCATGCATCTGGACACTGACTACGTTGTCAAGGACGATGAGATCATCATCGTCGATGAGAATACCGGACGCATGATGATGGGCAGACGCTACAACGACGGTCTGCACCAGGCAATCGAGGCAAAGGAAGGCGTGAAGGTCAAGCACGAGTCCAAGACGCTTGCAACCATTACCTTCCAGAACTTCTTCCGTCTTTACAAAAAGCTCTCCGGTATGACCGGTACTGCTATGACGGAAGAGGACGAATTCCGCGAGATCTACAAGCTGGATGTTATTTCCATCCCGACAAACCGCCCGGTCATCCGTATTGACCAGCCGGATTTAATTTTCCGCACCGAAAAGGCAAAGTACGATGCGATCATCAATCAGATCATCGAGTGCCATGAAAAAGGTCAGCCAGTGCTGGTCGGTACTGTTTCCATCGACAAATCCGAAAAGCTGTCCGATCTGCTCAAGCGCCGCGGCATCAAGCATGTCGTTCTGAACGCGAAGTATCACGCAAAGGAAGCGGAGATCGTCGCGCAGGCAGGCAAGCTCGGAGCGGTGACGATTGCAACCAACATGGCCGGACGCGGTACGGATATTATGCTCGGCGGCAACGCTGAATTCCTCGCAAAGGCTGAAATGCGCAAGCGTGAGATCCCGGAGGAGATCATCACGGAGGCGGTCGGCTATGCCGATACCGACGATGAAGAGGTCCTCGCAGCGCGTGAGGTCTACCGTACACTATATAATAAGTTCAACGCAGAGGTCAAGGAAAAGGCTGTCGACGTCAAGAAGGCAGGCGGTCTCTACATTCTCGGCACAGAGCGTCACGAATCCCGTCGTATCGACAACCAGCTGCGCGGTCGTTCCGGCCGTCAGGGCGACGAAGGCGAGAGCCGTTTCTTCCTCTCTGTCGAGGACGATTTGATGCGTATCTTCGCCGGCGACAGACTTGAAAAGATGATGGCACGCTTCAACCTCGACGAGAACACCCCGATCGAGAGCAAGATGATGTCCAAGGTCATCGAGTCCTGCCAGAAGAAGGTCGAGGGCATGCACTTCGCAACCCGTAAGAATGTCCTCAATTACGACGATGTCATGAACACGCAGAGAGAGATCATTTACGGTCAGCGCAGCCAGGTGCTTGACGGCAAGGATCTCCATGCATACATTCAGGACATGATGAAGGATCTTGTCAGCTCGACCGTTACATCCTATCTTGCTGACAGCAGCGACAAGCAGAGCTGGAATCTGGTCGGTCTGCGCGAATACTTCATGGACTGGGTAACTGTTCCGGAAGATTTCGACTGGGACGACGAAAAGCTCAATGCCACGGAGCGTGATGACATTACCAAGATGCTCACCGACCGTATCCTCAAGCTCTATCAGATGCGCGAGGATCAGATCGGTTCTGAGGAGCTCAGAGAGCTTGAGCGTGTTGTGCTTCTCCGTGTGGTCGATACCAAGTGGATGGCGCACATCGACGATATGGATGAGCTGAAGCGCGGCATGGGACTCCGCGGTTATGCGCAGAAGAACCCTGTCGTTGAGTATCGCTATGAAGGCTTTGAGATGTTCGATGAAATGGTTGACTCCATCCGTGAGGAGACTGTCCGCACGCTGCTGACGATCCGTCTGAAGGATAATCGTCCGCCTGAGCGCGAACAGGTTGCCAAGCCTGATGCACCGAATGCCGGTGCAGGCGACGGCAGCTTCCGTGCACAGGCAGTTTCAAAGAGCAAGCCGAAGCCGAATGATCCGTGTCCCTGCGGAAGCGGAAAGAAGTATAAGTTCTGCTGCGGCATGAAGCAGGATGCATAATTATGCAAGAGGCATCTGCGCTCAAACAGCTTGCGGTAGAATGCGCAAAGGAACTCCTGAACCATATTCTGCCCTTCTGGCTGGATCTGCGCGATGACAGGGGCGGATTTTACGGTGAAGTCACTTCCAATCTAATGCTGCATCCCGATGCGCCGAAGGGCGTGATCCTTCACGCACGCATTTTGTGGACATTTTCAAGCGTCTATCTTCAGACGCGGAAACAGGAGTATCTGGATGCGGCAAGACATGCATATGCATTTCTGCAACAGGCATGGGATCCTGAAAACGGCGGCTTCTTCTGGACGCTGACGCCGGACGGAGAACCGCTGGAAAAGGATAAATACACTTACTGCAATGCATTCTGCATATACAGTCTCTGCGTATTCTCAGAAGCTGCACAGGAAAAGCGGGCGTTGGAGCTCGCACGGAAGACTGCGTCTGTGATTGAAAGCCACTGTGCATGCAAGACCGGATATGGTGAAGCATATACACATGACTGGCTTCCGATCATCAATGAGCATCTCTCGGAGCATGACCTGCATCCGAGCAGAACGATGAATACCACGCTGCACCTGATCGAGGCATACACGGAGCTCTACCGGCTCACAAAGGATGCTGAGATCGGGGAAAAGCTGCATTCTCTGCTGCAATTGACAGCAGACCGCATTTACAATGCTGCACACAACCGTCTGGATGTGTTCTTTGACTCACAGTTCCGTTCACTCGGCGATGTCGATTCCTACGGCCACGATATCGAAGCCAGCTGGTTTTTCGGCTATGCCTGTGAATGTCTCGGCGATCAGGAGCTCAAAAAGCGGTTTCAAGAAATCAATTACGCACTTGCAAAGCATGTGTGTGATACCGCCCTGCATGACGGCGCACTGTACAGCGAATGTTATCAGAAAGCGGACGACAAAACACGCATCTGGTGGGTGCAGGCTGAGGGGGTGATCGGTTTTCTGAATGCTGCCAGAACAGCTGAAGAAACTTATCATGACACAGAGCAGGCAGACAGCTTTTACCGATGTGCACTGCGTATCTGGAATTACATCAAGACATACCAGATCAACAAGAAAAACGGAGGAGAATGGTATGCCGAAACGGACGAAACCGGCAAGCCCAAGGGTGAACACGAGATGGCCGGGCTGTGGAAATGTCCGTATCACAATTCCAGAATGTGTCTGGAGGTCATTCAGCGTGTGAAGGCAATCCTGTAATTCATGTTTTTCGGGGGCAAAACATCAAAAACAGAAGGGGAGTAAATCTTATGAATCAAGCAAAGAAAATGCTGCGTGCCTGCGGCTGTCTGCTCCTTTCAGCAGTTATGACCGGTGCATGCACGATCAGCGCCTATGCGACTGCCGGTGAGGATCCGGGAAAGGTCGAAGATTCGGAAAAGACATTTCCGGATCCCGACAGCTTTTCCTATGATGATGTCGAAGTCAACTTCGCAAAGGGTCTTCAGTACACGATGACCTTCTACGACGCCAACAAGTGCGGCAAGCGTACCGGCGTTCTGGAATGGCGCGGTGACTGCCACATGGAAGATGCTGCAATCCCGCTGAAACAGTACGGCGAGGATTTCAAGGGCATCAACCTGCCGGATAGCTGGATCGAAGAGCACAGAGATGAGCTCGATCCGGACGGCGACGGTTGTCTCGACTGCGAAGGCGGCATGCACGATGCCGGTGACCATGTGAAATTCGGTCTGCCGGGTTCTTATGCTGCTTCAACGCTCGGCTGGGGCTACTATGAATTCCGTGAGGCATACGAAAAGACCGGCAATGCAGCGCATATGGAAAATATTCTGCGTGCTTTTACCGACTTTTATCTGAAAGCACTCTACTACGACAAGGACGGCGAACTGCTGGCTTATGTCTATCAGGTCGGCGAGGGCAACATCGACCACAACTACTGGCTTTGCCCGGATCTGCAGGGTGAGCATCTGCTCGACTTTGCAAGACCGGCATATCTCTGCACCCGTACAAACGTCTTTAAGGGCGGCGACTCCGTCGGTGCAGCAGAATCCAAGCTGAAGGATGCAGAATCGAACGCTGCAAAAGCAAAAGCAAAGCAGACCGATTCCCGTGCTTCTGATATGTGTGCAGGTGCAGCAGCAGCACTGGCTGTCAGCTACCTGAACTTCAAGGATACCGATCCGGAATATGCAAAGAAGTGCCTCAAGGGCGCGAAGGATCTCTACCAGATGGCTGTTGATTCTCACGAAGAGGGCGAAGACAACAAGGTTCTGACGCGCGGTTACGACGGCGGCTTCTATGAATCCAGCTATGACTTCGATGAACTCTCCTGGGCGGCAGTCTGGCTGTATTACTGCGACTGCGACGGCGATATCTCCGTGCGCAATCAGGAATCCTACGATAAGTACATCGTTCCGATCATCGCTGTTGATGAGTCTGTCGAGTTCGACAACGGCGGTCATCCGTACACCGGCTATATGAAGCGTATCATCAAGGATACCAATAACTGCTGGAATAATATCTGGGTGCACTGCTGGGATACCGTCTGGGGCGGCGTTTTCGCAAAGCTCGCACCGGTTACGAACACTGAGCGCGACTGGTACATCTTCCGCTGGAACTGCGAGTTCTGGTCCGGCATCACACACCTGGATCCGGGTCTTGTTGATACCATCTGGAATAAGGAGTTTGAGTGGGATACGCAGCCTGCAAAGCCGGAAGCAACCGACTACCTCAAAAAGACGCCGGCTGGTTTCTCGATGCTGAATGAGTACGGTTCTGCACGTTACAACACCGCAGCACAGCTCTGCTGCCTGGTCTACGCAAAGGAAGCAAAGGGTCACGAGAAGGCAAACGATCCGATGCGTTTTGCAGAATGGGCAGAAGGTCAGATGGAATACATCATGGGCAAGAACCCGATGAACCGTCCGTACATCGTTGGCTGGTCTCCGACAGCAGCTTCTCACCCGCATCACCGTGCAGCACACGGTTCCAAGGATCTCAACATGGATCATCCGGCAGATCAGGTGCATATCCTCTGGGGTGCACTGGTCGGCGGACCTGGTGCGGATGACTGGCACCGCGACATCACCAAGGACTATGTCTACAATGAAGTCGCTGTTGACTACAATGCCGGTATCGTCGGCGCTTGCGCAGGTCTCTACTACTTCTACGGCACGGATGACATGAAGAGCCAGGAGAACTTCCCGCCCCCTGAGTCCAGCTATAAGACTCCGGAACAGCTTCGTGAATTTGTTCTGAAAGCTGCTGTCGGTCAGGATACCAACCGCAGCACACAGGTTCTGATTGCATTTACGAACGAAACCCTCCTCCCGCCGCGTTACCTCAACGAAGTCAAGATCCGCTACTATTTCGACATTTCTGAGCTGATCGCAGAGGGACAGACAGTCGATGACATCAATGTCGACATGCAGTATGACAAGATGGCTGCAAATTCGCAGAATAAGTATCAGGTCGAAACGAAGATCGTTCAGTATGACGACAACGGCGGCTGCTACCTCGAACTGAGATGGCCGGACTTCAAGTTCTACGGCGAAATGGATTATCAGTTTGCGATTGTCGCCCCGAAGCTGGCGGTCAAGACCACTGAAACCGAAGAAGGCACGAAGGAAGAACACGTTGCTGTGTGGGATTCCTCCAATGATTACAGCCGTCAGGACATGGCTTCTGAATCCGAACTCGGAAAATCGCTGAACGAATGCCCGGAGGAATATGAGCGTATCACCATGTATGTGGACGGCGTTCATGTCTGGGGCGAAGCTCCGGAAGCTGCAAGAGATGAATTGGATGCAACGAATCCTGCGGATATCCTTGCACCGTCTACCACATCCAAGAGCGGTGATTCCACTGTTTCCTACGGCGATGTGAACTGCGACAAGAAGATCACGATTGCTGACGCTGTTCTGCTTTGCCGCGTTGTTTCCGAGGATACCACTGCGAAGATCACCGATCAGGGTAAGGCAAATGCAGACTGCAAGAAGGACGGCGACATCACGCCTGATGACACCACCAGAATTCTTCAGTTCCTTGCCGGACTGATCAAGCAGAGTGCGCTCGGAACGAAGTAATCCGAAGCACTACTGAATCCAATTAAGCGACATGCAGGTATTCTGGAAACAGTAATACCTGCATGTTATTGGTTTACAGCGTTTTATACGGGAGGTTGCAATGATCCCACTTGCTGAACGGCTCCGTCCGAAGTCGATCGAAGAAATGGTTGGACAGCCGCATTTATTCGGTCCCGGCAAACCGATGCTCCGCATCCTGGAATCCGGACAGGTTCCCAATATGATCTTCTACGGACCGTCCGGTGTCGGCAAAACCACACTGGCACGCATGATCGCGGAACAGACGGATCTTTCCCTGCACAAACTGAACGGCACAACGGCGTCTGTTTCGGATATCCGCGAAATTTTGCAGGAATCAGGCTCACTGTTCGGTTCAAACGGCGTTCTGCTGTATCTCGATGAGATCCAGTATCTCAATAAAAAACAGCAGCAGAGTTTGCTCGAGTATATTGAAAATGGCTCAGTCACGCTGATCGCATCGACAACAGAAAATCCGTATTTTGCAGTGTTCAATGCGATTATCAGCCGCTGCACGGTATTTGAATTCAAACCTGTTACCAAAGAACAGCTGGTTCCGGCTGTCAAACGAGCATACGATTTCCTGCAAAATGAACAGGGTCACACAATCACACTGGAAGACGGCGTCCCGGAGTATATAGCAGCAGGCTGCGGCGGTGATGTGCGCAAGGCTGTGAATACGGTGGAACTTTCTGTGCTGGGTTCTGCGCAAACCGCTGATGCAATCACCGTAACGATGGAAACCGTAAAAGCGCTCACACAACGGAGCAATATGCGATACGACAAGGACGGCGATCAGCACTACGATCTGCTTTCTGCACTGCACAAATCCATCCGCGGTTCGGATGAAAACGCAGCAGTGCATTATGCAGCGCGGCTGATGGAGGCAGGAGATCTGCTGCCGCTGTGCAGGCGACTGCTTTGCATTGCATCGGAAGATATCGGGCTTGCATATCCGATGGCGCTTCCGATCGTCAAAGGGGCAGTCGATACAGCGCTTCAGCTTGGTATGCCGGAAGCACGTCTTCCACTTGCAAATGCTGTAATTTTGCTTGCAACTGCGCCCAAATCCAACAGCGCATACATGGCGGTAAATGCAGCACTCGCCGATGTGAGAGCCGGACTCTCAGGCGATTTTCCGCGGGCGCTGCAGAATGTTCATTTCGACGGCGCAGATGCCGCAGTCAAAGGGCAGCACTATCTGTATCCGCATGACTATCCGAATCACTGGGTTCGACAGCAGTATCTGCCGGATTCGCTTGCAGGCAGAATCTACTATGAATACGGCGAAAACAAAGCAGAACAGGCTGCAAAAGCCTATTGGGAAAAAATCAAGAAATAAATTAACACCGCCTTGCTGCAAAAACAAGGCGGTGATTCTATTATGTACAGATCCAGATGACCAGCGGAAACGAAACGAGGGAAAAGAGCGTTGTGAGGAAGATGCCCTGCGAGGCGAGTTTTTCGTCACCGCCGTATTCCGTTGCGAAAAGGGATGTCGTATTTGCAGCCGGCATACAGCAAAGCAGCAGCAGCGACGGCGCAAGTACCGGATGTGTGACGAAGCGGCTGATAATCAGCCAGAACACCAGCGGAAAGGCGATCTGCCGTAGGATCACATAGATATTCATCCGCATGTTCGTGATCATATCCTTGCCGCGCATACCGTTCAGATTGGCGCCGACTACAAGCATGGCAAGCGGCGAAGTCAGTCCACCGAGGGTATCACAAGTATCTGCGATGATCTCCGGAAGGCGGATATGCAGGACAAAGATCAGCACGCCGACCGCTGTACACAGCACAGCAGGTGTCAGCAAGAGTTTTTTCCACGGCAGCGACCGGATCTGTTCCCATCTGGTACCGCTCTTTTCATCCTGTTTGTTCATCAGCAGCACGCCGAACGTATACACAAAGATATTGAATACGCTGTTCAGGATCGCGGCATAGAACAGCCCCTCCGTGCCGTAGACGGATTTGATGACCGGAAAGCCCATAAATCCGACATTTCCGAAGATCGTCATGAACAAATACACACGCTTTTGCTCTTTCGGCGGGTGCAGACATACAATCAGGATCCACGAAAGCAGTATCATCAGGAAATAAAACGCAAAGCAGACCGCAAACAGATAGCCGACCGATATGCCGTGTTCCGGTTCGGATTCCAGCATCAGCATCCGGTCGTGAAACGCGTCGATCATCATAAGAGGCGTCGTAACATAGAGCAGGATCTTTGTGAGCTTCTGCTTTGTGTGGACATCCAGCAGATCCAGCTTTGCCAGAAAAAAGCCGAGACACAGAATGAGAAACAGCTTTCCCATCTGCATAATAATCACATCAATATGCATATGTTCCCTTCTTAGACAAGAACCCAAATTTTACCACAGACCATTATAATGCATTTTCGCCGTTTTGTCAAGGCTTCCGATGTGCATATTCTGCTAAAATATGCCGCGGGGCTTGCATTACACGCAAAATTGTGATATAATGATTATCAGGTATCGCATACCATATTATGAAAAGGAAGGTATTTCATCATGGACATTATGGATCAGGCTCTTGCCGCTCATCAGGAGTGGGCCGGAAAACTCGATATTCGCTCTCGCGTTGCGATCAAGGACAAGGAGGCGCTCTCGATCGCTTATACACCGGGCGTTGCACGTCCCTGTCTCGAAATTCAAAAAAATCCCTCTCTTTCCTACGATCTGACTTGCAGACATAATCTCGTCGCTGTCATCACAGACGGTACGGCTGTGCTCGGTCTCGGTGACATCGGACCGCTGGCTGCAATGCCTGTCATGGAAGGAAAATGCGCACTGTTCTCTGAATTCGGCGATGTGCAGGCGATCCCGCTCTGCGTGAATACAAAGGATCCCGATGAATTCTGCAAGACGGTCGCGCTGATCGCCGGCAGCTTCGGCGGCATCAATCTGGAGGATATCTCCGCACCGCGCTGCTTTGAGATCGAGCGCAAGCTGAAAACGATGGTCGACATTCCTGTGTTCCATGACGATCAGCACGGAACCGCTGTCGTTGCATCCGCTGCGATCATGAATGC